>QIGJ01000188.1 GCA_003229995.1 Gammaproteobacteria bacterium
TGCACCCGGTTCTTTGAAAACGATACCATTATTACTGCTGATATTCCTGTCGACTACTTCAGTGGTAAGGCGAATATGGATAAGGCGCTTGAGTTTATCGACAATGACAGAGTCGCCAATGCTGGGCAACGCAAGCCTTTCTTTCTTTATTACGCTGACACTCTAGTGCATGAGCCGAATCAGGTGCCGGATGACTATATTAAACAGGAGCGTATTGATCAATATCTCGTGCAAGGGTGGGATGGTATGCGGGCTCTTCGCTTTCAGAAGATGAAAGATTTGGGCATTATACCCGCTTCTCTGGCATTTCCAGCTCGGGATGGAGGAATACCTGACTGGAATAATGAAGATGATCCGGCGTGGAACAGATTCATGGAACAGGTAACAACAGCCCCGTATAACGAAACATGGCGTGTGAACACTGTTGCTGAGCTTAAACGAACCTTAGCGAAAAAAATGGCGGTTTATACTGGAATGCTGGAGTATTTCGATGGACAGGTTGGCCGACTGGTGACAAAGCTGAAAGATGTGGGTGAATTCGATAATACGGTTTTTATCTATTTTTCTGACAATGGTGGGGATGCCCGTGAATGGGATTTTATTGACAGAGACTATATGTATCGCCGCGGGGTTGACAACAGCTACGAAAATATTGGCAGAAGAGGCTCGTTTGTTTCCAATGGACCGGGCTGGGCTCAAGTCACCAATACAGCGTTGCTTGGCAATAAAGCATCAATGGCAGAGGGTGGCATTCGTGCGCCATTCGTTATCAGTTATGTCAATGGCAATATTAATGCAAGCTCAACCAGCACGGCGTTTGCCACGGTCAAGGATGTCGCCGCTACGGTGCTGGAATATGCCGGGGTGACTCATCCGATCGGAACGGGTGTTACGCCTGACTGGAATTCATGTACTGGCACCTATAATCAGGCCACCGATATTTGTCCGATGAGTGGAAAAAGCTTGATCGGTTTGTTTGAAGGAACCGTACAGAATATTCATCGTGATGAGCCTGTCGGTTTTGAACTTTTTGGACTGCCTAACAGAGCGTTATTTTTGGAGGACGACACAGCGCTGTGGAAAATTCGCCAGGTCGGTCTTTTTGGCCTGGGACTTCGTGTAGGCGAACCTTGGCATTTGCATAATTTGACGCTTGATCCGTCAGAAGCAACCGACCTGAGTTTGACTAACGTTGAGCAGTTGAAAAAAATGGTTGCGATGTACGAAGAGTATGACAAGGCTGTCGGAATCATCCCTGCTAATGCACCCAGGAAAAGCGATGTCGCTGTTGGTGGTGATGCCATTTATACCGTCGCGATGACTAACTATGGGCCTGAAAGCGATACGTTTACGTTGACTTGTCGTTCCGAATGGACCTGCACCCTGAGTTCTGCAACTGATGAATTGATTGCAGCGCCGATTGCACTGGATGCGGGTGAGTCTGTCGACGTCAATATCACAGTAACGGTACCTACAGGTGGGGGTGGTATGAGTAATACGACTCAGGTCACCGCAGTGGCTGCTGAGCGTCGGGAGTTTTCGACGATTACAACAGTTGTGACTCGTGCGGCTGAAGAAGTTGTGACACCTCCTGATGATGGTGATGATGATAATGGCGGTATCGGTGGAATGTCGATGAATCTGCTGATACTTCTGCTCGCAATGTTTGGGTTTAAATCAATTCGACGGCGTGCATAGATACATAAGAAAACAGTGAGCCTGCTCTGTTAGTGGGCCTTTCAACTTTAAAAACACATTTAAAAAAGTGAGTTGAGCATGTGTAGGGGGAGTTACAGTTCCGTACAAATTATGAGGTTTTTTTTATGTGGAAAAAAAGTAACAACACTTTTATTGAGCTTGTCAGCATCTTCTCTGTGGGCCGACAATTGCAGAGATAAACTGCCGCCCATGCCTGCTAATGAGCGCTTTGTTGTGCAAACGAATGGAACGGTGGAAGACAAAAAAACAGGATTAGTGTGGAAGCTGTGCCTGGAGGGTTTGACGGGTAGTGATTGCCGTGATGGTCAGGTAAAAAAAAATCACTGGCATGATGCTATGCAGTATGTGAAAAACGCGAATTTTGCTGGTTACAGTGATTGGCGCTTACCTGATCTTGAAGATTTAAGTGCCATTTCTGCCCAAAAATGTGATGCTTCTTTTCCTGTTTTTAATGCATTTCCTGACGATAAAAGCTCGGGTGCATGGTCTTCTGAATCCAGTGCTTATGATGAAAATTATGCGTGGTATATTCATTTTAACACGGGTAAAAGCAGCACCTATATAAAGAGCAGTAGTTTACCTTTTCGTTTGGTGCGTCAATCTGATTGATTTTTACTTCTTTCTTTAAAATATCCCGGTTTGTTATGCCTGTTTCAGAAATCACGACCCAAAGACCGAGTCGTATGTCTGCGTTAACAAGCGCCAGCCTGCTTCAGTTGGAACGTGCGGACTTTCTACGTGATGACTACGCCATTTTAACGGGTGATGTCTGATATTCCGCCTGGGGGTAGTTTGTTTTCTGTGGTGGAGAACAAAAGTAAACAAACACCGGTTGAACGTTTTTTTGGCTGTGATTATTATCATTATTTTACTCAAAACCCGGATATACAGTGTTTGTGCAAGGAGAATCGTCTCCTCTGGAAGAACTGCCTGTGCAATATGCCAATTGTGCTACTTGGCGACACCGTTTGTTGACCTCAAAAAGAATGGCAATGACGAATTAATGACTGGGTTGAATGGTGGGGAAAAGGTCAGCCACCTTTACTGGCGCTACCGACCGGTAGACAAACCCCGTCAATATTCCACTTTTCGTGCGTATTCTTTGCCTTGTCAATTGCCTGAAAATTTGACCCGGCAATTAAAAATTGTCGCACAAAAAGAGAATTCAACACCGTTCATCATGGTGTTATCGACCTTGTTTGCTTTACTTTATCGCTATAGTGGCTGTGAGGATATTGTGATGGGTGCGACATTTTCCAACCGGAATCATCCCGATCGCCACGAGTATATTGGCAGCCTGCTATATCTCCGCGTAGGTCTGCAAGGAAATACTCAAACAGGCTATGATGCCTTTTCGTGTTATGTTGACGTTTGTTCCTGAAATCATACCGAACACATTTGATGCAACAGAACTGGATGTTTCGATCATGCAGGCAAAGAAACTGGAAAACAAACCGGGTCAACTCACACTAAAAGGATTTTGGCGCTACAGAAAAGACTTGTTTGAGAAAAAAACAATCGTGCAAATGGCAGAAAATTTGCAATGTATGCTGGAAAGCACAGTGAGCAATCAAGAGCAAACAATCGATGATCTACCGCTGAAGCACCTTCCAGAGTGGAAAAAAGAATGTAAAAAACAGAAGAAAAGGAAGAACCAACATTGAACGATACGGACTTACCCACAACACCATCTCATCTTTTTCGAGTCGTTGACTGGACCAAATCTTTTTTAACGGCAGACTATGGTGAAGGTGTCTACCTTTATGATACCGATGGAAAACGTTATCTGGATGCTATTGGCGGCACACATGTCATCACGGTAGGGTATGGCGTCGAAGAAATTGCAGATGCAATAGCGGAGCAGGCGCGTAAAGCCTGTTTTGTCCATAAAGCACATTTTACCAGCGAACCTCAAGAGCATCTTGCAACGGTGGTGGCTGAAATGTCGCCGCCAGAGATGGATGCACGGGTCTGTTTTGCGACAGGTGGTTCCACGGCAAATGAAGTGGCCATTCAAATGGCACAGTATTATCAAGTTGAAACCGGACATCCGGGAAGGCGAAAAATTATTGCCCGCTGGCACAGCTATCATGGCCGTACGATTGCCACCCTATCGCTTTCAGGCAATCTGTTTGTCCGTCGTAACATGCCACTGTCGCAACTGGATTTTCCCCATATTCAGGCGCCGCATTGTTATCAATGTCCCTATCAATTGAGTTATCCCGATTGTGGACTGGCGTGTGCCAATGAATTGGCAACCACGATTGAGCAGGAAGGGCCGGACAGCGTTGCTGCCTTTATTGCCGAGCCCATCATTGGTGGAGCGGGTAGTGCCATTGTTCCTCCTCCGGGTTATTACGAAAAAATCAGAGAGATTTGTGATTTTTATCAAATTCTTTTTATCTCGGAGGAAGTGATCACCGGCTTTGGTCGCACCGGGAAAAACTTTGGTATTGAACACTGGAATGCCGTCCC
Source organism: Gammaproteobacteria bacterium (assembly GCA_003229995.1). GTDB lineage: Bacteria > Pseudomonadota > Gammaproteobacteria > SZUA-152 > SZUA-152 > SZUA-152. The sequence goes on from QIGJ01000188.1 coordinate 4,195, forward strand.
CGATATTATTACCTCCTCAAAAACATTGAGTAGTGGTTATGCACCGATTGCATCAATCAGTGTTCATAAAAAGGTATGGGAGACATTTATGGGCGGTAAAAGAAGTGGCATTCCGACGTTTATGACCTACTCAGGCCATCCGATCAGTTGCGCTGCTGCGTTGGCGGTGCAGAACTATATTGCGAAACATCAACTGATTAATCGCTGTGAAATGATGGGCAAGTATCTCAAGGAGGCGATTCAAAAACTCGCCGAACGTGAATCGTTAATCGGTGATGTGCGCGGCAAAGGCCTGTTGATCGGTGTTGAATTTGTACAAAACCGGGAGACACATCAACCGTTTCCTCGTGCCACCAAACTGGTCGGGAACATTGTGCAGGTGGCGCTCGGGCAGGGGCTGATTTTAAGGGGGCAACCCGGCACCGGAACCAGTGTTGATGGTGATCATATTCTGATTTCTCCTCCCTTCATTATTAATAAAGCACAGTGTGATGAACTGGTGGAAATATTAGCGTCCAGTATCAAACAGGCAAAATCAATGCTTAATCTGAGTGCCGCACATGAGTGAAACGCCCTACAATTTAAGTGACCTGTTGGTCGAATATCTTCACCATCTTGAGGTGGAGTATGTTTTTGGCGTACCCGGTGTGCATGTTTCAGCACTGTTTGAAGCGTTGGCACGGAGTGAAAAGAAAGGTGGACCGCGTACCATCCTGGCCCGCCATGAAACCGGTGCGGCGCATATGGCCGATGGTTATGCGCGTGAAACAGGCAAGCTGGGAGTCTGTTGCGCCACGACCGGCCCGGGTGCCAGTAACCTGATTACCGGGGTTGCCTCGGCTTATCTTGATCATACGCCACTGTTAGTCATTACGGGACAAACGCCTGTACCCCAGTTCGGTATGGCTGCCTTTCAGGAATCTTCTCCTGACATGATGGATACCAGCGCCATGTTGGCGCTGTGTACCTATTACAGTAATGTCGTCACACACGCACAACAATTTGAAAATAAATTGTGCAAGGCACTCAGTATGGCGTTGCGTTCTCCCAAAGGCCCAGTGCATCTGAGTATTCCTGTCGATCTTTCCCGCACTCCCTTTCCTGAGGGTATCCGTTATCCCGATTTGCCTGCGTTGTTAATGAAACAAGCCTCTTTTGTCGATAACACAGCGCTGGAAACACTCTGTCAGCAGGTAGATGATACCTTGTCTCGCAAGCAGCGCATTATTCTTCTGGTGGGTCATGAATGCAGAGGTGCAACGGATGCCATCATGGCATTTGCAGAGCTGGTCAGTGCTCAAGTCATCACAACACAACGCGGTAAAACATGGGCAGATCCTTATCATCCCTTAGTGCAAGGTGTGTTTGGTTATGCCGGGCACCAGACGGCCCGACAGGCGTTAACCGATGATGCTGTGGATTTGATTTTGGCGGCAGGCACAGGACTGGGGCAGTGGAGTACGTCAAGTTTTGACAAGGTTTTATTGAATCATAAATTGGTGCATATCCACCCGCTATGTGACTATTTCAGCCGTTCCCCCATGGCCAGATTACATGTTTGTGGACAGGTTAAAACGGTATTTGAAGCGCTGGTTTTTCATTTAAACAGTAAAGGTCATGAACAACCACTTATTCCCCTTTTGGCGACGACATCGACAGAAGAAACCTGCGATATTATTCCACCACAAATTAACGTTATAT
>QIGJ01000341.1 GCA_003229995.1 Gammaproteobacteria bacterium
TTATTTGATTTTAAACGAGAGAAGGGTTAATTCATTAAACTGATTAATTAACTTAGCGGCCAAATTCTGCCAGGTTCAATGTTTTTATTTCGTCGATACTGGAAGGAAGGTACTGTTTTAACATCTCGGCGATAACCTGAATATGTGGTATGAGTTGTGACTCCACCCACCAAGTATCCGAGGAGTAAGGCAAATAGTTACCTACTACTACAAACGTACAAATCAATACAACACCACAGGCACCACCAAAAACCAGACCTATCGCTCGATTGAGACCACTCAAACCACTTTTAGAGATCACATACGCAATCAGCGTACTAACAATGGCACCAAGAATCGTGACAGCAACGTATAAAATAATAAAGCTGACGGCGATCCTCAATGGTGCAATTGAAATATAATCCGTTAGCCAAACGGACATATTCGAAGTAAATAGCAGTGCGACAACACCCGCAGAAACCAAAGTTAATAAATACAGAGCGCCCCGCACGAAGCCAATCCACAAACCGATCAATGAAAATAATATCACGAACCCAATTAAGATGAGATCGATCACAGCCATTATTTCCAATTCATTTCAACTCAACTAACATAGCTTGTATTTTTATTTGTTGTTCTATCTTGTTTTTTACTTTTTTAGCTTTGGCCTTTTCCATGTGCGGACCAACCCGGACACGAACCACTGTCTTGCCTCCGGAGCTGCTTTTACTCACAAAAGCCCGATAACCTAATTGTTTCAGTTTTTTACGCAAACGTTCTGCATTTTCCCGCTGCCTAAAACTACCCACCTGTACAGCCCATGCTGAGGAGGATCCTATTTTGGCCAAAATAGTTTGCGGTTGAGCTTTAACAGGTGGGCTTACTCTTGCCGGAATCTCTGTTTTTATAGTTTCTATTGGCGAAGCGACCACAGATTCAATAATGGCTACAGATTTTTGCTGACGTTCCGTATCCGATACAGGAGATAACGTGGTTCCAGGCAGAGCATTAACCGTTGTTTCTTCTTCAGCAGGCATACCAAGAGCCGGAGAAACCAACGTCTCGGAATCGGAATCAAACACGGCCTCACTTTGCACACTGTTACTGTTGTTATTGGACCAGGCCTTCAAATCTATGTTCGAAGTCTGCATCACCGTTTGTGGCTTAGGAGGAATAATCGACTCTTTTACCAGTATTTTTTCTTCATCAGGAGAGCTAAACATAGGTATCGCAATAATGCCTAGAGAAACAAGAACAACCCCGCCAACAATACGTTTCTTTAGTTTTTCATCCACCCGCATACCACCTCTTTCACCTTAAATCAGCCTATATATTATGCCTCTAACACCGCCAAAAAGCACGCATTCAATTTGCTCTGTTTTTATGCTCGGTCAAAAAAGCCGCCACCGTATAGGTTGACCCGCACACGACAATTCTATCCAAACTATCCGCCGCTGTTTCGGCTGCAGCATAAGCATCCGTTACATTATTAAAAGTTTGGGCCTTCGTATTCGGCAAGGCTGCGGTAAAGTCTGTTTTTAGACGCGCAATTAATGCGCCCCTGTCTACATGCAAACCACACAGGTACCAGTGGTCTACAACCTCAGACAAATTTTCCACAACGCGGGTGATATCCTTATCGGCTAACATGCCCAGTATAAGGTGTGTTTTACCTTCGCAAAAATTTGTACTTAATGAGAGGGCTAATTGTTTTGCACTGTCCTCATTATGTGCAATATCAAGCAAGGTCTCTATTAAACTGGGCACCTGTTGATAGCGTCCTGTCAGTGATGCTTTGCTAAGCCCTTGACTTTGCTCTTCTGACGTAACCTTCAGCTGTTGTTCTAATAATTCAACAACCATTAATGCGGCGGCTGCATTCTGATATTGCACCGCACCAAACAAACCCGGCGGCGACAGTGTCTTTACCGGTTCGTTTTGCGACCACCATTGCCAGCTGCTTTTTTCACACTGATAATCAAAGTGTTGCCCTAGAACATGCAAGGGTGCGGATATAGAGTGCGCATGATCGGCAAGAGAGCGGGGTAAATCCCGGCTGCCAAAAACTGCGGGGATATCGGTTCTGAAAATACCGGCTTTTTCATACGCAATGGATTCGACATCATCGCCCAACCAATCGGTATGATCTAAGGAGATGGAGGTCACCACCGCAACATCAGGGTCGATGATATTAACTGCGTCCAGTCGACCGCCCAAACCAACTTCAAGCAGAACAACATCCAGCGCAGCCACACGCATAAATAAATCCAATGCAGCTAAAGTGCCAAATTCAAAATAACTCAGAGGGATTTCAGCGCGTGCTTGTTCAATACGCGTAAATGATTCACACAGCAGTTCGTCGCTGCACTCACGCCCAGCTATACATATTCTCTCGTTGTAACGCAACATATGCGGTGAGGTATAAGTGCCGACCTGGTACCCTGCCGCCGTGTAAATCGACTGTAAAAAAGCGACGGTAGAACCTTTTCCGTTGGTTCCCGCAATCGTAACTACCGGGCAAGGCATATTTTCAATACCCATGCGTTGCGCAACAACAGCGACACGTTCCAGACCTAAATCTATTGTTTGTGAATGTACACTGGATTGGTAAGCCAACCATTCACCCAGACTAAAGTTTTTGTAACCGTTCAGACCCATCCTGTTGTCACCATTTCCGCGTTAACAATTGATCATTTACATTTGACCCTTTCCGTACCTCCCTGTACTACACGGCATTTGAACGTCCTGTTCGGCATAAACTCACATTTTTAGCCTTGAACCGATAACAACAGAAAGGGTCTGAACGGTTACAAGTTTTGTGTTCATTAAGGAACGTGTACGTTCCTAATTGGGCCGTTACGGCTCCGGTCTGCCGCACAGCTTGGACAGCAGACTGGATACTTGATCACGCATCTCGCGACGATCAACAATCATATCCAATACCCCATGATCTAACAAAAAGTCGCTGCGCTGAAAACCTGCGGGCAGCGTTTCTCTCACTGTTTGCTCAATAACTCGCGGCCCAGCAAAACCAATCAAAGCATTGGGTTCGGCTATATTAATATCACCCAGCATGGCCAAACTTGCAGAGACCCCTCCCATGGTGGGATCAGTCATAATTGAAACATAAGGAATACTGCGCGCCTGCATTTCGGCCAATATGGCGCTTGTTTTAGCCATTTGCATTAAAGAAAACAAAGCTTCTTGCATGCGCGCACCGCCACTTGCTGAAAAACAAACCAAAGGAATGTTTTTCTCTATGCTAACTTGCGCGCCGCGTACGAATCGCTCGCCGACAACCGAACCCATCGACCCACCCATAAAACGAAACTCAAATGCGGCAGCCACCAAGGGCAGCCCCTTAACCGTTCCTTGCATGACAACCAAAGCATCGGTTTCATTGGTGTTCTTTTGCGCTTGCGTAAGCCGATCTTTATATTTCTTACTGTCCTTGAACTTAAGCACATCGACGGGTTCAAGATCCCCTGCAATTTCAATGCGTTCATCAGGATCCAGAAAGCCATCCAAACGACGTCGCGCACCAATCCTCATATGGTGGTTACACTTTGGACAAACATCGGCATTGCGTTCCAGTTCTACGCGATACAAAATTGCCCGACAATCGTCACATTTTGTCCAAAGCCCTTCTGGCACATTTTTTTTCTGATTCCCACCCGTCTGGATTTTTGAAGGAATCAATTTCTCAAACCAACTCATATCTCTGCTTTACCGATTTTTATTATAATTTAGTAGGAATTACTAATTGTTATCCATTGCCTCACGCATTGAGCGTAACAGCGTAGCCACTGCCGGCGCTATCTTTTTTGGCAAAGCCTCATTATCCGAAAATAATTTCACCACCGCGCTGCCAACCACTACAGCATCAGCAACGTTCGCCACTTTTGCCGCAGTCTCAGCATTTTTAATACCAAACCCGACGCCAACGGGCAAATCCGTAAAAGAACGGATATGGGCGGCTTTTTTTGTTACTGACGCAACATCCAACATGGAGGCACCGGTAACCCCTTTTAACGAGACATAATAAATAAAACCCCGCGATGCCTTGCAAATGCGCTGCATTCTTTCTTCAGTTGTCGTGGGTGCGATCAAAAAAATGGGGGCCAGATCAACATCACTAAAAGCCGACAACAATTCAGAACCTTCTTCTGGCGGCAAATCAACGGTTAACACGCCATCCACACCCGCCTGTTGTGCCGCCTGCGCAAATTGGAGATAACCCATTGCTTCCACAGGATTTAAATAACCCATCAGTATAATGGGTGTGTTTTGATTCGTTGCGCGAAAATTTTTCACTACCATAAAAACATCTTGCATCGTCGTTTTGCGCCTCAAGGCACGCTCGCATGCGGCTTGAATCACCGGGCCATCGGCCATGGGGTCGGAAAAAGGAACGCCCAGTTCAATCACATCGGCGCCCGCTTTAACCATGGCATGCATCACTTCAACCGTTACGCCAGGAACAGGGTCGCCGGCCATCAGATAGGGAATCAAAGCGGTTCGCCCTTGCTTTTTCAGTTCGGCAAAACAAGTGTCGATACGATTCATAATTTTATTCCATCTCGCGCGGCAACGGTATGCATATCTTTATCACCTCGACCCGATAAATTTACCAAAACAACCTGGTCTTTGTTCATGTTTGCTGCAAGTTTTTCCGCATGCGCCAAGGCATGACTGGATTCTAATGCCGGCATAATACCCTCTTTACGGGTCAACGTATGAAATGCAGCCACGGCTTCATCATCATTAATAGCAACATAATTGACTCGCCCGGTATCTTTTAACCAGGCGTGTTCTGGGCCAACGCCTGGATAATCCAGGCCCGCAGAAACAGAATGCGTTTCGATAATTTGACCATGGTCATCTTCCACCAAGTAGGTACGATTGCCATGTAAAACACCTGGCCGACCTGCACATAAAGGCGCAGCATGACGACCTGACGCAATCCCTTCTCCACCCCCTTCAACGCCGTAGATCGCAACTTCTTTATCATCCAGGAAAGGATGAAACAAACCGATGGCATTGGAACCGCCACCCACGCAGGCGACCAGGGCATCCGGTAGTTTACCGGTCATGTCCAGCATTTGTTGTCGCGCTTCACGACCAATAATGGTTTGAAAATCGCGCACCATTTGCGGATAAGGATGCGGACCGGCAACCGTACCAATAATATAAAAGGTATTGTCGACATTTGTAACCCAATCGCGCATGGCTTCATTCAGCGCATCTTTTAAGGTGCGTGAACCTGAAGTAACCGGAATCACTTCCGCACCCAACAAACGCATACGATAAACATTGGTTGCCTGACGCTCTATATCTTCGGCACCCATGTACACCACACACTCCATACCAAAGCGTGCCGCAACGGTCGCAGCAGCCACACCATGCTGGCCTGCACCGGTTTCAGCAATAACTCGTTTTTTACCCATATGCCGTGCAATCAGCGCCTGACCTACCGTGTTGTTAATTTTATGCGCGCCGGTATGATTGAGATCTTCACGCTTTAAATAAAGCTGCGCACCGCCTACCGCTTCACTCCAACGTTCGGCATGATAAACAGGAGAGGGACGACCTACAAAATGGGTTAAATCCCAATCAAGATCTTTGATGAACTGAGGATCGACCCGCAGCGACTCATAGGCCAAGCGTAACTCTTCAATGGGCGCCATCAGGGTTTCTGCTATAAACAAACCACCATAAGGCCCAAAATGGCCTCGCTCATCAGGCAAACTTTCTGTTGTACTATTCTTTTGACTTAATGACACGTGTTACACCTCTTAGAAATGCCGCCATTTTGGCCGCATCTTTTAATCCTTTGCTCAATTCTACGCCGCCACTTACATCAACCGCAAAAGGGGATGTTTGATTAATGGCTTCAATAACATTATAAATAAGCGGTTTCGATGTATGCAGAGGAAACAAGCCCCAATCAAATTGCTGCCCCGTACCACCATGCAGTCGCGGATGAAAAGCATCCAGCAGCAGCCCTGAAGCACCTGCATAATCAATGCAAAGCTGCGATATATCAGTATCCGCCTGCATTCTAATCGCTTTAATATAAGGTTTATTATATAGCTGACACTGTGCTGGAGTTTCATCACCATGAAACTGCAACACATCAAGCGGCACGGTTTCTAAGACAGTTCGAACCTCCCTTTCTGTCGCATTCACAAACAATCCAACCGTGGTGACAAAGGGCGGCAAGGCCGCAACAATTTTTCTGGCTTGCAACGCGGTAACCGCTCTGGGACTAGGGGGATAAAACACCAAACCAATGGCATCCACCCCTAATTTCGCCGCCAGCACACCATCTTCAGGCCGAGTAATACCACAAATTTTCGTTCTTACGCGCACATCATACCTATAAAAAGGGATTATTCTAACAAACTAAGAAGTAAAGAAGTAAAGAAGTAAGAAAGTAGCAGTGGAAACTGAAAGGTGTTCTCAATTATTTAAGGTACAACTGCGTATTCCGTGCCATCTTGAACACCCGTTCCGGGCTTGATGATGAACACTTTTTCCTGATCTTCGGAATAGGTGTTCATCATCAAGCCCGAAATTATTGCTTAATTTATAGCCTAATCTACCGCTATTACGAATAGAGATTAGTATCTTAAATGTAATAGCCCTAACTATAATCTCAGGGTCTTATTTCGGCTCCTTAAATAAACGAATACTAGGAAATTTGCATGTTTAAAGGCTCATTTGGCAAGGCGGTTCGTTTTCACCTCATTTTATTAATGAGTCTTTTTGCGCTCATCGCCTGCAGTGGTGGTGGCAGTGGCAGTAACGCAACACCAGACACCACTTCGCCGGTCATCACCCTCAGCGGCAGTAACCCCGTTGAGCTCTTCCAAAATGATTCCTACACAGAGGCCGGGGCCAGTGCCACCGATAATGTGGACGGCAGTGTGAACGTCACGATCACGGGTACCGTCGATACCAGCAGCCTGGGCAGTTACATCGTCACCTACAGCGCAACCGATGCCGCTGGTAATACCGGTACAACGACCCGTACTGTCAATGTTGTAGCAGACACCACCCCGCCGGTCATCACCCTCAATGGCAGCAACCCCGCCGAACTCACCCAAAATAATGCCTACACAGAAGCCGGGGCCAGTGCTACCGACAATCGGGATGGTAATGTGAGTGTCACGATCACGGGTACCGTCAATACCAGCAGTGTGGACGGCAATGTGACTGTCTCGATCTCGGGTACCGTCAATACCAGCAACGTGGGCAGTTACATTGTCACCTACAGCGCAACCGATGCCGCGGGCAATACCGACACAACGACCCGTACCGTCAATGTCATCAGCAACGACTTTATTACCCTCTGGAAGACCGACAATCCAGGGGTTAGCAACAATGATCAAATAAGGATAGGAACAGCAGGCGGGGGGTATGACTACCGCATTGACTGGGGCGATGGTCAAACCGATCTTAACGTAACCGGCGATATCACTCACACCTACGCCACTGCCGGAACTTACACCGTATCGATCAGCGGCGATTTTCCACAGATTGTTTCTGGCTCTGACAGTGATGCCGAAAAACTGCTCTCCATTGAAC
>QIGJ01000055.1 GCA_003229995.1 Gammaproteobacteria bacterium
TTTCATCCCCCTTTAATGACAAGACATTTCCGTATGACCCAGCATATCCAGCAAACGACTGTTGTGCATCAATAAATACTAACGATTTAGAGACACTGCGTGCAAATAAAACTGCACATTTAACAATGCCTATATTTCCACAAACTTTGTACTTATTCAATAAATTATAAAAACTCTCCATACCAAAACACTGTGACAATACTTCACCCTTATCACCCTTATCTGGATTTCCCACAAGCACATCCCCGCAAGCAACAGGAACTGGCAGTTCAATAAAAACCCTACTGGCCAACCTACCCGTTTCCCGTAAAATATTCTTTAAACACAGCAGTTTAAAACAACTTCTGAGCCTTACGCTTTTGAATGCATGAGCTTAACTGATAGCAGTAGTTGATCAATTAAGAGAAAAAGTATCAGTTTCAGCCAAAAACCTGTAGATTATCACTATCTCTGAACACCCAAAGAATCAATGGCGACGGGTTGCCAGAATTTAATCGGATTCACGAAGCACAAAAACCTTTAACACTAATCAATACACACTACTATTTCTTTAGAAAATCTGCGGTATCGACACTGTCGTCTCGCCATTATATCGACTAAAAAGCAAACAATACAAACCTAATTCAGAGAGCATTAATCCCCGTTAAATATTCAGGGAAACAATAACGACCATAACAAGAAATATCTGCCCTTCAAATTCTCGCACCAATGTGAATAACAACACTCGAACCACCTATCAACTTTATGTTAGCAAGGAACAATCCCGGTATGAAAATTGAACAAATGCAGTGGACACAAGCCACCGGATGGAGCCCTGAAATGCCGGGAAGTTTGACCACTGATGCCAATTTGGTACTGATTTTTGGCGCTACTGAACATCTAAAAAACCAATGGCATATTACCGATATTCGGAAAGCTTATCCGAATGCGCTGATCAGCGGCTGCTCTACGGCGGGTGAAATTTTTGATGTTACCGTGTCGGACAACTCGCTGTCCGTTACCGCTATCCATTTCGAACATACCCGACTACAAACAACACATTCCAGAGTCAATAACCCAGAAGACAGTTTTCATTGTGGTAAAAAATTAGCCCAGACGATTCCTCACGAGGGACTTCGACACGTTTTTGTGTTATCCGATGGGTTAAACATCAACAGCAATGAACTCATCACCGGACTGAGCGGGCAACTTCCCGCAGGCATCACTATTACAGGTGGTTTGTCGGGTGATGCGGGTCGTTTCGAGGAAACCCTGGTGTTGTGGCAGGACAAAGCACAGTCTCACATCGTCACACTGATCGGTCTATATGGCAAAAAACTCAACATTGGCTTTAGCTCACTGGGAAATTGGGGTTCCCTTGAGTCTGAGCATGCTGCCACACACATCAGCAATAACACGCTTTATGAAATGGATGGAAAAGCTGCACTGGAACTCTATAAATCACATCTGGGTGGACATGTTGCCCATCTGCCCGTTACCGATACACAACCCCTTCTGGATTTTCACTCTATGGACAATGATGCCAGCTTGGCAAAAACCATTCCTCCCCCCGATAAAAATGAACAAAACTTGACCTTTTCTGGCGATATACCCGAGAGTAGTCATGCTCATTTAATGAAGAAGAATTTTAACCCGCTTGCGAACAACACAATAACGGCAACCGAAACCAGTCCCCAAACCCTCAACGAACCCACCGCTGAACTTGCCATTCTTATCAGCTGCGTCAAACGTAAAATGGCACTCAGACAAAAAACAGAGAAAGAAGTCGAAGGCATCCGGGAAATGCTTGGCACAAAACCCACTCTCACCGGCTTTTATTCTTATGGAGAAATTTCTCCCTTTTCCTCCGGTACAAAACGTGAATTGCATAATCAGACCATGACAATCACCATCTTTAGTGAAACCTAAGGAACGTACACGAAATAACTTCCCTGTTTTTCGCCTGGATTTAGTGCGTATTCGTTCATCTGATTGAACAAATACAGACTCAATCTGAGCGCTAAATCGGAATATTATTTCGTGCGCGCTCCTTATTTCTTTATGCTGTTTTTCCAACTCAAGCGTCATGAGTTTTTCCGATGGTTTCCCCGTAAAACGAGTAAAGCTATCTCTAACCATATGACTTATAACCTAAAATTATACCTGTTGAATTTCTCTTGGTTAACTGTTCGGGAGTTAATTGAGAGAAAATCAGCACGCGACATGCAGGTTCTATGCTCATTGACACTTAGGACTCATGAGTTTCCAACATCACAAAAATAACGTCTCTGTTGGCTAAAAATTATCTAAAACGGCATAGAAAGTTAACCAACCTCAACTTGAATATCGAGCTTTCCAGTTGAAAGCTTTCCCCTTTTTTTGACATTTTTACAATTCAAAATTATCGCTTCAAGCCCCCCAAACACTTTTTTTCAAATACACATCCCCGTAGCAAACCCTCTCTCTGTGCGAAAATAGAGCATTTTTAGAACAGTACCCGCTGATGACTTGCATAAAGCTTCGTCTGTTTATACCTTTGGTTTTCTCTATCCTTAATCGCCGAAAATGCCGAAAAATAAAATCTGAAGAGATTAAATTAAACACTCCCTTTCATTACATTATAAGAAATGTCAAAATACGTACTTCATATCAAACAGGAGCACTTTACTCATGGCCGTAAAAAAGAAAGCTAGATCCAACGAATCGTTAAAATCTGTCGATGATGCCATTGCCAGTTTGGCAAATACAGCAGCCTCAACGTCGAAAGCGGTTATTGATACAACCAAAAACAAGAAAAAGCTGTTAGCTGAATCCAAACGCCTCGCGAAAAAGCTGGCAACTCTGATGAAAAAGAAGAAAGCAGCCAAAGCGACTTTGAACAAGGATTCCAGTGCAGCTAACCGAAAAATTCTCAAAAATATGGAGAAAGACATTTCGGTGAATAAAAAAGAAGCAGACAAAATCACGGCTGAAAAATCAGTGGCCATTGCAGAGCTGTCTGCACTTAAAATTTTATCTAAACGTGCAGCAGTCTATGCCAAAGCTTTAGCCTCTGCTGACAAAGCGATGAATAAACCAAAAAGGAAGCGGAGAAAGAAAAAAAGAGCCCCAGAAGTAAGTTCCTTATCCTGATCGGAACGAATGAACGAGAACCCACCCAAGAGGTGGGTTTTTTAATAATGAACAAAAAAACGGCCTTGGGGAAAGGCCGTTAAACGAGATCACCATCTGAGAGGGATAATGATGATTCAATTGAATATGTAGACGCAGATATTTGGATAGTCAAGAAAACAGCCCAACTATTCATTTTTTTCTTTCTTTGCGCAAATATATATCCGTAGTGTTTGAGATTTAGGCACTCATTGCACGCCCTCTTCATTCCATGGCGGCGTTGAAATTCCTCACAATAGACCTGCTATTATTCGTCATTTCGCCTCGCCTAAAAACGCCTACTGTTTGGTGCCATAAAATAAATAAGACGCACACTGAACACCTAAATCCCAAATGCTATGAGCATATTTTGCTCACACCTTGCCGTATTGCAGACCATCACCCAACCAGCGTCGGATCAGCGGAACCACACTCTCAGGGTGTTCTTTCAGCAAAAATTCAGCACACCGGGCAATACGTGGAATCAACGCTTGATCCCGTTGAAAATCTGCAATACGCAGATTTACCAGCCCCGTTTGCCGGGTACCCAGTAATTCACCCGGGCCACGAATTTCCAAATCCCGCTGTGCCACCACAAAACCATCATTGCTTTCCCGTAAAATCGCCAGGCGTGCTCGGGCCGTTTTTGATAACGCCGAGCCATAAAGCAACACACAACTGCTTTGCTGTGTACCCCGGCCCACACGACCACGCAACTGATGTAATTGCGACAATCCCAGGCGCTCTGCATTATCAATAATCATCAGCGTGGCATTGGGCACATCGACGCCGACTTCAATTACAGTAGTGGCGACCAGCAAATCAATTTCGCCGGCTTTGAATACCGCCATCATTTTGGTTTTTTCCATCGCCTTAAGCCGACCATGCACCAGACCGATACGCAAGTCCGGCAACGCTATTTGTAAGGCTTCCGCCGTTTCCTGTGCGGCCTGACATTGCAGCTTTTCAGATTCTTCCACCAACGGACACACCCAGTAAGCCTGTCGGCCACCCTGGCATGCCTTGTGAGTACGCGCCACAACTTCATCACGGCGTTGCTCTGAAATCACCACCGTTTCCACCGGACTACGGCCTGGCGGCAACTCATCAATAACCGACACGTCCAGATCAGCATAGGCGGTTTGTGCCAGGGTGCGTGGAATCGGCGTCGCGGTCATCACCAACTGATGTGGGTAACTTTCGCCGTGCATACCATCACACACACCTTTGTTGCGCAACGACAAGCGCTGATGCACACCAAAACGATGCTGTTCATCAATGATCACCAAGCCGAGCTGTCTGAACGCCACGCCCTCCTGAAACAAGGCCTGGGTACCCACAATCACCTCCGCACTACCATCATTCATCGCCGCTAGGGTGTCTTTGCGCATCGCTCCTTTTGTTTTACCGGAAAGCCAAAATACGGACACGTCCAACACGGACAACCACTGCGTAAAATTAATGCGGTGCTGCTCAGCCAGCAATTCTGTCGGTGCCATTACCGCCACCTGAAAACCGGCTTCCACCACTTGCAAAGCCGCTATTGCCGCAACAATCGTTTTACCACTGCCCACATCCCCCTGCACTAAACGTTGCATAGGGTGCGGCTGATCCAGATCCAGTCTTATTTCATTGACCACTCGTTGCTGGGCTGCGGTTAACTCAAAGGGTAAATTTTTCTCCAAAGCCATTTTTAAACGGCCGTTGACACGCATCGCCACAGCTACTTTTTTTTGTTGCTGGTGACGCAACTGGCGCAAACTGATCTGGTGCGCTAACAATTCCTCAAAAGCGAGACGCTGCTGCATGGGATGTTCGCCCGCCTGTAATTCATGAACATCCGCATCTACGGGTGGATAATGCACATAATGAATCGCCGCTTGCAGGGTGGGCATTTTTTCCTGCTGCAATATTTCTGCGGGCAGCAATTCTGTTAATTGTGCGGCAAACAATGTTGGCTCTGCCAATACCGTGTTAATCAAGGTGCGCAATTTTAACTGACGCAGGCCTTCTGTCGTTGGATACACCGGTGTCAAACGAGTTTCTTTTTTGATCGGCTCGGCATCGCCCTCCAACACTCGATATTCCGGATGCACCATTTCCAACACACCACCTACTGTTCGTACCTCGCCAAAACATTCCACATGGGCTCCACGCGTAAGGTTTGCCTGTTGCTGTGCACTGAAATGAAAAAATCGCAAGGTTAAAAAACCGGTCCCATCACTAATCCGCGATAACAACATACGACGGCGGGCATATTTTATTTCAGTGAGTTGCACCTCACCCCGTACGGTAATTTCATCCCCATTGCGCAAACTGCCAAGCACGGCTGTCCGGGTGCGGTCCTGATAACGCAATGGTAAATGGAATAATAAATCGGCAATGCAATGAATGCCCAGGTTAGCCAGCTTTTGTTGCACACTGGAGCCCACCCCTTTTAAACGGGTCACTGATTGGCCCTGGGGGTTTTCAGATATTGGTGAAAATTGATTCAAAACCGCTTATCCACAAGAGGGATTCGCAACGATTGTACACGGCCTCTGCGGTTTATGAAAAATGATAAGCCATTGGCTTATCATTTTTCCTGAACGCTCTATTTTATACTGGCACAAAATTGGGATAATTCTACATTTTGTAGGGTGGACAAAGAGTGATTTAACCCTTAAGGAAT
>QIGJ01000318.1 GCA_003229995.1 Gammaproteobacteria bacterium
GCAGAGAGAAACTCAAAAGCACTGAGGGGTGTCGCCTGGAGACGCCTGAGAACACCATTTTTGCGATAACGCACGATGACATACCCGACACCAAACAAAGCACTGAACATCATGTTCATCGCTAATATTCCGGGGATAACCCAGTCTACATAGCGAATTTCGCGACCACTGACCGTCTGGCGCTGATATCCACCGGTCTCCTCAGCGACTGGCGCATCCTCTCCATCCGCATCCACAATGACTGCGCCATACAACACCCGCTCCAGCATGTAGCCGTTGGGGGAATCACTGTTGATCCAGTAGTCACCGTTATCAAGATCAAACAACATGTCCAGCTGATGGCGTTCCACCTTGATGATGGCCTGATCCAGTTGGGTAACCGGAATGAACTGGATGTACTGGGTACGAAAAAAAGCTTGCTCTTCTTTGGCGGTTGCCAGTTTCTGTAACGATGCCTCGGCATACACACCCACCTTGTACTGATCCAGTGGTTTGCCGGAAAAGGCGAAGGCAAAACCGGCCACGATCAGTACCGGAAAAAGGATATTCCAGCCCAGCGCCGAACGGTCGCGAATAAACTCCCGATTACGGGCAGCCAATACAGTGAGAAAGCGACGCAGATTCATATGCGTAATGCGACACCGGTAAGGGCTAAAAACAGATCGTCGAGGGTGCGTGGACGAATCTGTAACCCAGCCAGGGAAACGTCGTGGGCAAGCAAAATCCGCACTGCGGCATTGATATCGGCACTAAGAATTTCCACGATATCGCCTTGTACCTTCAAATTCAGTGGCAGATCTTCAATCGGGCCAGGAATGTCCGAGCACGGTAATTGCAACACCACCTCATCAAAGTGCTCCGCCAACAAAGCCTTGGGAGAGCCATGGGCAATAATTTTGCCGTGATCCATGATGGCGATTTCATCGCACAGCTCATAGGCTTCTTCCATGTAATGAGTGGTCAGCAGCACGGTTTTACCCTGTGCCTTGATACGTTGCACCAATGCCCACAGATTACGCCGTGCTTGAGGATCAAGCCCCGTAGTGGGTTCATCGAGAAAGACCACTTGGGGATCGTTGACCAGAGCCATCGCCAACAACAAACGCTGGCGCTGACCACCGGAAAGCTTACGGGTATCGCGGTCAAGAAATTCGCTCAGCGCACAAATTTCGATCAACTCATCACTGTCGATGGTACGAGGATAAAGGCGGCCGAACATCTCCAGTGCCTCACGCACAGTAATGAAATCCTGCAACGCGGTGGACTGGAACATAATACCCGCATCATTGCGAAATGCTTCAAGCGCAGCCCCGGCATTCACCCGCTGACCACGGTAATAGATTTCACCGCTACTGGGTTCAGTAATGCCTTCCAGCATTTCGATAGTGGTGGTTTTGCCTGCCCCATTGGGGCCCAGCAGGCCGAAGCAAGTGCCTTGTTGCAGTGCAAAGCTGACGCCGTCAACAGCGATAACAGCATCGAAGTGTTTGGCCAGATCAGTAACCTGTATTAGTGCAGCCATTATTGATGAGAGGCCTTAACAAAAAGAGGCTATAGGATAAAGGCTGAAAGCAACCGGTACCAGAAGAATCAAAATTATGAGCGCTAATGTAGTCATGCATAACAACTTACATGAGCGTTAAATAACCACTGACCAGAACTGGCGATTGTACTGAGAAAACTAATAATAGGGAAAATGAGTAAAAATTGGGTAAAAAATGAGCAATGTGCGCGATAACACGCTAAACTAAGACAGATAAGTCAGCACAGAAAGGCACAAATTATGCATGAATTGTTTGAACTGCCCTACAAACTTGCTAAAGGCCTCGACAGTTTCAGCCGATGTAGTAGGAAAGAATCAATACCATTTATTGATAAACCTTTTCCGCAACATATTCGCCCAAGTCCACATGAGCGAATATTAACCACGATCAAAATGATCGCGGCGCAGAAATCATGACAAATGGAGTCTCAAATGCGTAAAATTACCAGCATTATTGCCCTCGCCAGTCTACTGCTGGGCTCTGCCGCCTTTGCCGACGACGAGTTCCCAGGCCGGGTAAAATACAAAACAATCCCCTATATCGAACTGGAAGACCTCTACCGTAAAATCAACGATGTGGTGGTCGTCGATTCCCGCTCCAAACTGGAGTTCGAAACCCTGCGCATCAAAAGCGCTGTCAATATTCCAGTAGCCGCCGAAAGCTTTGAAGCCGAAATCATCAAACTGCGCGCAACCACCAACAAACCCATTGTCTTTTATTGCAATGGCCACACCTGTATGAAATCGTACATCTCGAGCCAAAAAGCCATGGCTGTCAACGTCGATAATGTGTATGCCTTTGACGCAGGTATTTTTGATTGGACCAAAGCGTACCCGAATGAAGCCGTTTTGTTGGGCAACAGCCCAGTCAATCTCGCCCATCTGATCCCCAAATCGACCTTCAAAAAACGCCTTCTCAGCCCGGATGATTTCAGTGATCGCGCCACAATAGACCGGAACAAATATATGATTATCGACGTGCGCGACAAATTCCAACGTGCTGGCGTGGGTTTCTACCCAGGCATCGAGCGCTGGGCCAGCCTCGATCAGCAAAAAAAGCTGGATCGCTACATCAAAAAAGCACTTAAGCAAAATCGTACGTTGCTTATTTATGACGAAGTCGGCAAACAGGTACGCTGGCTGCAATATGCGCTGGAAAAAGCGGGCGCCAAAAAATACTATTTCATGAAAAAAGGCGCTAAGGGTTATTACAAAGAACTCATCGCGTTGAGTAACAAATAGGCCTGCTGCCCAACATTTTTTTACTGATACCCAGATGACAAAAGAGGCGAGTCAGCAATAGCTGACACGTCATTTTGCCTTGCCACGAAATAAATATGACGCACATTCAGACTTGAGTCTCAAACGCTATGGGTATATTTGACGATATGCACCGAAGATGACGAACGGACGCAAGCAGGCTAAACTCAGCACTTAACACCTGCACTCGGGACAACCATGACAGACCATCGGAAATTCACCCGCCTGCCCCTCGATATTATTGTGGAAATCAAACTGGAAGATGGTAGCCGACTCTATGGCGAAACTGCAGATATCAGCCTGGATGGTGCTTTCGTCCTGCTCATTCCACCGCCCGGCGTGCAATCCGGCCAGCTCTGTGATCTTGAACTCATCATCAAGGCAGAAGAAGGCTGGGTGCGTGTTGCCTTTAGCTGCACCATTGCGCATAGCAAGGACAATGGCATTGGCCTGCAATTTGGCTCCGCCGACACCCCGCATCACGAGTCATTTTTGAAATTACTCATTGACGGCAGTAATGATGTCGACCAGATGCTGGATGAGCTGTCGCAACACCCCCGCAAGGAATTCCAGTTCTCCAACAATTGAAGGCGTCCTGAATAACCCCAAAAACTACAAATCAACAACCCCAAGATTATTGTTCGTGTTCTGTGGTACATCACCACCATTCAAATGCTCATAGATTATTTCATGGTCTTCCCTAATCACCATCACCGGGGTATTTTTTCTATCACTACGCCCTAGAAAAATACGTGTTTCAGAACGGAAATCGTATAAATAAAATGTGGCGCTTTGATAAATGCTGGCCGGAAAAGCCTGACCATCCAAAGTAAACCCGGGGTCAACACGGACTACTGGGACATTCACATTCAGGGTTTCGTCCTCACTAAACACATTATTAAAATCCACCTCGTGCATTTCATTCTGCGGTACGGCATCGCCATAGAGATGGTCCATGACAACATGATAAGTCCCCGGTATAAGCTTCACCGCCTCATTGCTGATATCACTAAAACCAAACAGGAATTCATCACTGTCATTACTGGCGTCACGTAACAGAAACTGCACGCTGTTGTTGATATCATCGGGAAAACGATTGCCATTGAGCGTAAAACGACCGGTGATATTGACCGAAGTCACTGGCACCATCAAAACCTGGTCGCTATTTAACACGATATTATTCCCTCCCGGCACTACCGCATTGGCGTTTTGCGGCACGGTTTCACCTGACTCATGCCGATATAAAACGTCATATGTCCCTAACAATAATTCGCTGACGCCCGGGTCCGTGTCCATATCACTGCTGATCACGCGCACCGCTGTAGAGGCAACCTCGCTCGCCCCCAAAAACATGACATCATTGTTATTATTGACCGCTCGCAAATAAAATTTGGCATCATTGTATTCATCCTGCGGAAAAACACTGCCATCCAGACTAAATGAAGGGGTGATTACCACACTGGCGATATCAGTCGTTACCGATAAATTTGTATCATCAATAATAACATTGCTTGCAACAACAGCATCCGTGTTAATGGGCAGAGCATCACCCCGAACATGTTGATAAACAATGTCATAAGTACCTTCTATGACGGACAGCGTAACCGGCAATTCAAAACTCGCCCCCAGCTCCACACGATCTCCCGTGCTGGTGTTACGTAGAAAAAACAGGGCTTCATGATTTTGATCCGTCGGGAAAGCCGCCAAATCCAGTGTGGCATCAAACTGAAAACGTACGCTGGCAACATCCACAGCCAAAATACTGGCCGCATTGATGAACACACCAGCCATAACAACCGCACCCTGATTACTGGGAACCATCTCACCTCCCGTCGCCAGTGAGTAGATCACATCATAGGTGCCTTGCATGACTTGTACAGGAACCGGTAATGCCATGTGGCTGCTGCCAATGAAAATACGTTCACCACCTGCATCGGGCTGTAGATAAAACCTCCCGGTATCATATTTATTCAGCGGAAAAGCGCTGGCATTTTGCGTAAACAAGGGGGTTATTTCCCACGCGAGCACGTCAATAAACAAGTCCCGGTCGCTATTAACGGCCTCATTGGCCTGCACCTGCGCATCCACATTTTGTGGTACATCACTACCAGTTTCATGCCGAAACAGCACATCATAGGTATCCTGTATGACTCGCACTGCCGCAGGACTTGCATTATGGCTGGAACCCAACACTAACGCATCACCAATGGATGTGGTATTACGCAACACAAAATTGCCGTCATTGTTTTCACTTTGCTCAAATGCCGCACCGTTCAGGGTATAGGCTGGTGTTACCAGAGCACTTAGCACATTAATCATCACAGATTGTATCGGAACCTGTGTACCCGGTTTGTTATCTTTCGTATTACCACAGCCCACTCCCCCCACCATCAGCGCAACTGATAACAACCACACTGATAAAGTCAATTTAACGTCATTTTTTTGATACAAATTTTTTATCCTTAGGTATATTTTGAACGTTCCCTCCTGAACAATCCAAAATCGCGTTATACTTTTGGCGAACCATTATTTGTAACGATATCAAAAGGAAACCGTACACATGCCGATTACACGCCGGAGTCAAACCCTTTCCTTCCTAAGCGGGTCCGGACTCAGCCTTGCCGTCCTGTTGCTCGGTGCCTGCGCCACTCAGGGCGAAATAATGGACGATCTCAACAAAACCCTGCGCGGTTATGAAAAGGCGGTGCGCTGGGCCGAGTTTGATGCTGCCTATTCCTATCACAAATGGGAGGCAGATCAGGAAGCCAGCACCCCTACCAATATGGAAAATATCCGTGTTACCAAATACGAATCATCCAACCAACGATTTGATCAACAACAATTGGCCATGAAACAAACAGTTACTCTGCATTATTACAATACCGACGATTTACGTGAGCGCAGTTTAAAACACCGCCATGAATGGAAATATTTCCCTGAAAACAAGCGCTGGTATTTGATAAGCGACCCTATCGTTTTCCCGTAAAATGTTACTC
>QIGJ01000369.1 GCA_003229995.1 Gammaproteobacteria bacterium
CATCATGACGAGGTATGTAACTTATCCAGAAGATGAAAAAAGTAATGGGTACCAGCCACCAGGCCAGCAGTACAGACAAAACCTCTTGCAAACGGGAAAAGCGCGGGCGTTGTTGTTTCAATGCGCCAAAATGGCGATTGACCAAACCTGACAGTAGCCAGGGATAGATTTTTTTATCCAGTGAGTTTCCATCAGGAAAAACGGCTGGCAATTCAGCGAGCATATCCCACAAACGTTGTAAATAGAGGTGCAGGTAAAAATAGAGGCCCAACAATAACAAGGGTGCGACCCAGTAAAAACCGACAATGGGAATAGCGGTATTAATAATTGGCAGCACCGAGGAAGCAGAATTGCTGATCAGCGCCATGTCCGTTGCTGATCAGCGCCATGTCCGACGTGGTGGCTAAGGTCAGCCAGGAGTAAATACAGGCGAGAATAGTGGATAAAAAAATGTTGCGCGCATTTTTGGATAGACTTTCAACTTGGCTTAAGCTTTCATCCAGTCGAAGATGTGGCGGCAGTATTGCTCCTGACAGGTCATTTCCTGCCAGTTGTGAACTTAACAATTGCTGCGCGTTACTAAAATCAAT
Organism: Gammaproteobacteria bacterium; assembly: GCA_003229995.1. GTDB lineage: Bacteria > Pseudomonadota > Gammaproteobacteria > SZUA-152 > SZUA-152 > SZUA-152. The sequence goes on from QIGJ01000369.1 coordinate 591, forward strand.
ATTACGTAAGTCCGTGCCTCGCGAGACTAAATCTTCAATCTCTAAGGACGTATACCGGGTTACCTTGGGGTGGGACAACGGTGCATTCGCTTCTTCCATTGAAACTGCCTTCGATTTGTAGTGGTCAATTAACCCAATATTGCGCGTAGCCTGTTCGCCTTTTAGCGAACCAAACGATAGTCCAGTAAAATCACTTAATGCGTTTTACTCGTGCAATAGCAGGGATTATCAAAGCATATTGCATAAAAATAAACGGTAATATTATCTTTGATATGACTTGACCCAAAACGCAAATACAAGTACCTGCACCATGGGTATATACCCACAGCGATTGAGATTTAGACCTGACTGCGCTCCCTGGTGATTCCATGGCGGCGTTAAAAGGTCTTGCCACAAAATAAAAAAGGATATACATCCCTAAGATTTTCCCGCAAATCAGCACGCCAAAAACCTCGTTATGGAAACATTTTTCCGGTTTGCCCCGATTCCATCAGGAAAAAATGATTCCGACTGGTAAAATTACCTTGTATAATTCAGATATTACATATCCTGTTGTATTCATTTTTGCGTTATAATGTCGTCAGTTAACAACACATCAGGCATTCCTGGCCGGGCAACATGTCCACAGAGCAATTATCAGAGATATCACCAGAGTCATTAGTCGGAACACCGTGAAAAAAATCATCATTGAAGGCACAACCCACTCAGGCAGAAAATTCCGGCCCAGTGACTGGGCGGAGCGTATGAGCGGTGCCCTTTCCACCTTTGGGTCTGATCACCGCATCCGCTATTCTCCCCTGCTACAGCCACGCACCATTGATGGCATAAAATGTGTTGTGCTTGATCCCAAAATGCAGGATCAGTTTCCAGAAATGTTCTGCTACATCATGAAGTGGGCCGATGGCAACGATCTGATTGTGTCTGAAGGTGATGCCAATACCCAAAACGCCCAAAGCGCAACACCCAGCTGAGCTTAGATTTTCAAAAAGGTTTTCAAAAAAACAATGCCCTATCTCAAAATTCAAACCAATCAGCAGTTGGATAAGGAAACCCAACAGGTGCTGATGAAAAAGGCATCGGCCACCGTTGCCAAGCAATTGGGCAAACCGGAAAATTACGTCATGGTGATCCTTCAAACGGCACAAAATATGTTATTTGCGGGCACCGACGCGCCACTCGCCTATCTGGAACTGAAAAGTATCGGGTTGCCTAAATCGGCCACCCAAACTTTATCGGAGAGTCTGTGTACACTCATGGCACAGGAACTGGATATTGAAAAAAATCGCACTTATATTGAGTTCGCTGATGCGCCACGACATATGTGGGGCTGGGACGGTGGCACTTTTTAGCCCCCTTTTTTAGCCACTCTCTTGCTCTCTCGTAAAAAAACCTGAAAACAGCGACAGGCCACTCACGATATGATGATCCGCCTACTGATTATTATTTTGATGGTTCTGGTGGGCGCTGCCGTGCTGATTGGGTTGAACCCTTCTGCTGAAAAAAGTACGAACCCCATTATCAAGGGTTTGGCGACGGTCCAGTCATGGTTTCGTGGATCATCCGCACCCAAACTACTGGGCATGGATGAAAATGAAACCACTGTCTACAAATGGCAGGATGACTTGGGAGAGTGGCATTTCAGTAACCAACCACCACCCACCGGGGTGACCAGTAGCGTAAAAACCTATCGCAGCGACGTCAACATTACCCAGGCACCACCGCCACCGCCCACCGAAAGCGCAGCTGAAGAGCCAGACAAAAAAACCGCTGATATTCCGGAAACTGCGACACCGTTGCTACCCATTACTGACCCGGAGCGGGTCAAACAGCTTATTGAAGATGCCAAAAATGTGCAGGGTCTGGTGGGTAAGCGGCAGCAGACACTGGACGCACAAATCGACCCCTGAAGATCAAAGTTTCCGCAACACGGCCAACGGCGGACTGTTCACCACCTGTCGCGTACCGATAATGCCTGCCAGTCCCACACCGATACCACCTCCCAGCAGCCCCAGCACCCACAGCCACGGGTTAAACAGGTAATCCATCTCCAGCACTTGATCCGCAATAACAAACCCCAAGACACTGGCAAAAAATGCCGCCAGCAACCCGGCCAAAGCACCCAGTGAGAAAAACTCCACCGCTAGGCTTTGCCACAAGCGGCGACGGCGCGCGCCCAGGGCGCGCAGCACGGCATTTTCATGCAGACGCACGTCCAGTGTAGACTGAATGGCCGCGCTCATCACCAGCAAACCCGCCGCCAGAGTAAACAGAAAAACAAACTCCACCGCCATGGACACCCGTTCAATAATCAGCTTCACCTGATCCATAATGGCGGTGAGATCAATCACGGTCAGGTTGGGAAAAGCATTCACCAGTTCATTCAGTGTGCCGCTTTTTGCCGCTGGCAGAAAAAAACTGGTGATGTAACTCGCCGGATAGGCTTCCAACACACCCGGCGGTGTGAGCACAAAAAAATTGGCGCGAAAATTATCCCAATGCACACTGCGCAAGCTGGTAACGGTCGCGGTGAAGGATTCACCCGCAATCTCATACGTCAACTGGTCACCCAGTGCCAGCCCCAGCGTTTTTGCAATGCCCTCTTCCACCGAAAACTCATAGGGAAAGCCGTTTGTCGTTTTTGATCCGTCTCCCCACCAGTTGCCTTGCACAATCGTGTTACCGACTTGCAGTCGGTCAGCCCAGGACAAATTAAACTCCCGTGCTGCCAATCCTCTGGCACGGGTATCTTCGTACCGCTGTTCAGAAACCGAAACACCATTGATTGCCGTCAAGCGTCCGCGCACCATGGGAAATAATTCAACATCCGCCATGTCTTTTTGCACAAAGAAATTCCGTACCTCTGCCACTTGCTGCGTTTGAATATTAATGACAAAACGGTTGGGCGCATCCTCAGGCATACCCTTCGCCCAGCCCTGTAAAAGATCACCGCGCACGATAGTCAGCAATAACAACACCATCAAACCCACCCCGAAAGCCATCACCTGCAAAGTGGAGGCACGACGATTACGAGTCAGATTGGCCAATCCCAAATGCCACGCGGAAGATTTGCTTTGCGAAAAATGTTTCAAAAAATACTGTAAAAAGTATTTCAGCCCCCAGGTTAACAATGTCGCCGCCGCCCACAACAACACCGTTGCTAACAGCAGGCCCGACAATAAAATTCCGCCCAGCACAACATCACCCGCCTGATAAATCACCAACAGGACCAGCATGATAAAACCAATAAAATAAGCCAGTATCGTCGCAGGTTGCAGACGCCATGTTATCGCGGACTGAACAGCCACGCGACGCAATACCCGCAATGCAGGGACATCACGCAACTGCAGCACCGGGGGCAAGGCAAACCCCAATACTCCGCCCATGGCCACCAGCAACCCTACCCACACCGGCGTCCATGAAGGCGCAGGCAGCTCGGCAATCATTAGCTGCCCCAACAACATCACCAAACCTTCTTGCGCCAAAAAACCACCCACGATGCCCAATGGCCCGGCAACAAGACTCAACGCCACCAGCTGTAATAAAAAGATATGATTAATACGCCGTTGACTGGCACCAAAACACCGTAGCATGGCACAGGTATCCAGGTGTCGCTGGGCATAACGCCGCGCCGCCATGGCAATGGCCACGCAGGCCAGCATGACAGCAACAACAGCCGCCAAACCCAAAAACTGCTGCGCACGCTGTAAGGCAAAACGCACTTCGGGACGGGCGTCTTCTGCTCCTTCAATATTTTCCCCACGCTGCAAATGTGACGTTAACGCTTGCCGGTAATCGGCAATCGCACCCGGCTCACCGGCCACCAGATACCGGTAATGCACATGGCTGCCTTCCTGTATCAGGCCACTGGCGGGTACATCATCAAGGTTGATTAACAGACGCGGCGCGATACTGAACATGTCACCACTGCGATCTGGCTCATACGTCAACACCGCCGTAATGCGTAATGACAAATAACCTAACTGTAACGAGTCACCAACGTTGCTATCCAGCTGCTGTAGCAGCTGCGGCCCGACCCAGACCTCACCCGGCTTCGGCAAGTCTTGTGTCACATGGTCTTTCGCAAACCGGGTTGGCGCAATTTTTAATGCACCGCGTAATGGATAACCCGGGCCCACAGCCTTGATTTCGGCCAACCGTGATTGCCCCGGGGCATTCTCACCGTCCCCTGCCTGAACCATGCTGCGGAAAGAACGTGTTTCTGCCGAACGCAAGTCATAACTCGCTGCAATATTACGCACCTGGGCAGACAGGGGATGATCTGCCACGACACGCAAATCTGCGCCCAGCAGTTCACCGCTTTGATGATTGAGCGCCTGCTGAATGCGATCAGTAAAAAAACCGACCGAAGTCACACAAGCGACGGCGATAATGACCGCAATAAGCAAAACACGCAATTCCCCAGCCCGCCAGTCCCGTCCTAGCATGCGTAACGATAAGCGCCAAGTACCCGGTGAGAAAAACTCCGATGAGAAAGCCAACTACCCCTGCTCCACTTTGGCTGTTTTGGCGCTGCTGCAAAACTGCCCGTCCTGCAATTCCAGCACACGCGCACAACGATTGGCCAGCACATGATCGTGTGTCACCAGCACCAGCGTGGTGCCCTGTTCACGATTCAGCTCAAACATGAAATCAATCACCTGCTGCCCCGTGTGTGTATCCAGATTGCCCGTGGGCTCATCGGCAAACAATAACGAGGGTTTGCTGACAAAGGCGCGGGCAATGGCCACACGCTGCTGCTCACCCCCGGACAATTGACCCGGGTAATGATGTTCACGCTCACTCAGCCCCACCCGCGCCAACAACTGTGCTGCCTGTTGTCGCGCCTGCGCATAAGTGGTGGTGTTTTCCTGTAATTCCAGCGGCAACATAACGTTCTCCAGCGCCGTAAACGACGGCAACAACTGGAAAGACTGAAAAACAAAGCCGATTTTTTCGCCACGCAATGCGGCACGTTCGTCTTCATTTAATTGCAGAATATTTTTACCATCGAGATGAATCGTGCCACAGGTCGGCACATCCAGCCCGGCAATCAAACCCAACAATGTCGATTTACCTGAGCCGGAAGGCCCCACTATTGCGACGGAATCACCCCGCTGAATACACAAATCAATGTCATGCAGGATGATTAACACATCCTCTGCCAATGTCTGTTTATGGTTTGCGTGATTGGCCACGGTTTTCCCCAAACCCTCGACAAGCAGAATGGGCTGATTCACACTATCGTTCATGGTACGTCATTTCTCACATTTATCCGTTTTCTGTTTACTGCTGGTTTTCAGCATCGGCCTCAGTGTACCCTGTCACGTTGCAAATGCCGCAACTAAAAATGCGCCGGTCATTCTCGTCATGGGAGACAGCTTGAGCGCCGGGTACAAAATACGCCTATCGGAAGGCTGGGTGGCATTGCTGGAAAAACGCCTAGCCATTGAGCATTTGCCGCATCGTGTGGTTAATGCCAGCATCAGTGGTGAAACCAGCAGCGGTGGACTCAACCGGTTCTCCGGGGTTCTGCGTACCCATCAACCGGAAATAGTCATCATCGAACTGGGAGCCAACGATGGATTACGTGGACTGCCATTATCGCTCATGCGAAAAAACCTGCAAGGCATGATCACCTCCGCGCAACAAAACGATGCAGATGTTTTGCTGGTGGGTATGCGTCTGCCACCCAATTACGGGCCACGTTACACGCGGGGCTTTGCACAAGTTTTTGTCGAACTGGCCCGACAATATAAAACCGGTCTTGTGCCTTTTTTACTGAAAGGCGTCGCCACACAAGCTTCCCTGATGCAAAACGACGGCCTGCACCCTACTGCTGCCGCACAAAGTCGAATACTGGATACCGTGTGGCCGCATCTGCTGCCCTTACTCAGTCGTTAAGGAATGGACACGTAATAACTTCCCTGTTTGGCGCTCAGATTTAGTTCGTATTCGTTCGTTCTGATTGAGCAA
>QIGJ01000152.1 GCA_003229995.1 Gammaproteobacteria bacterium
CTATTTCGAGCTTTTGTGATTGAAGAACGGGCGAAGACGGGCTGAAGTCGGGATGCTAAACAGGGAAATTATTGCGTGCCCATTCCTTACTACTTAAACCTCAATCGTTATGGGTATATTGCCGGGAAGCTTCGCTTCATCGTTTGGGGTGCGGTAGACTGGGTGTTTTTTGGATTCCAATACAATTTAAACATGGCCAGAAATATGGATCCCATTGTCAGCATTGGCATGCCTGTCTACAACGGCGAACGTTATCTTGAGGGAGCGCTGGAATCGTTGTTATCTCAAAGCTTCACGGACTTCGAACTGATTATTTCCGACAATGATTCGACAGATAACACCGGAGCAATCTGCAAACGATACGCTGCCGGAGATGAGCGAATAAAATATCAGCGTTTCGATACAAATGTGGGAGCCACACGGAATTACAATCATGTTGTAGACGGAGCCGTGGGTAAATATTTTAAATGGGCAGCCCATGACGATCTGTGTGAACCGACTTACCTTCAGCGCTGTGTTGAGGTGCTGGATAACAATCCCGGTGTGGGGTTGTGCTATCCGAAAACCACCATCATCAATGAAAATGGTGAACGTGTGAGGGATTTTGACGATGGACTGGATTTGTCCATGGATGATCCTTATTGGCGTTATCGCTGTTTTCATCGTCGCTTCCGTGCCCCGGGGGAATGCAATGCCGTATTTGGCTTGATGCGAACAGAACTGCTCAAACTTACCCCGCGTATTGGGAATTACCCAGCCTCCGACAAGGTATTGCTGGCGGAATTTGCTCTGCTGGGGAAACTCTGTGAGGTACCGGAAAATTTGTTTTTGAGGAGAGACCACGAGGAAACCTCGATTCGCGCAAATCCTGGTTACGCTGATCGTGCAGCGTGGTTTGATCCCAATAAACGCCATAAACTTGTTTTTTCCAGTTGGCGTTGGTTGCTGGAGTACATTCGTGCCATCAACCGTGCCCCTTTGTCCCTCCGGACCCGCTGGCGTTGCTATCTGGAAACGCTTAACTGGTCGATTTGGAATCGTCGCCATTTTCGTCAGGATCTGGTGGAAGCGTTGCGAGAACTTTTAAAACGCTCAGCGATGGGGCGGTTCCTGGTGAAGTGTCTCAAAAAAGTGTTAGGACGTTGAACACTTTTGGGTGGGTTTGATGATGAGGGCTGTCGGTAAAATTTACAGCGGGTGTCAGTAATATGGCACATTGACAGGGCGATATCTTGAATGCGTATAAAATCAAACAGGTTAGGGTGGTTGGCCTGTTATTTGCTTCTAAGTAGTTATGCATTATTACTTATTGTGCAGATTTGAGCATGCGAGGTATAAAAGAGTGCGGAGCGTACTCCAATATTAGTGTGAGCCGAGGTAAGATAGCGCCCCACTCAGTCTAGGAGCCTGTCGGACTTAAGTTGACTTTCCCAGCGATGGCGTTGACGCGCTTGACAAGAAAACAAACTATTGTCTGCGCACGGCACTTTGTTGCAGAACATGATAGGAACGCTGAACTCGACAATTAGCGCATGACAATGTACTAGTATTTGCCGCGATGATAAACAGTTTTTGAAGATCGTATTGTTATCGTGGTTTGTTGGTATAGCTAACCAAATAAAAAATAATGATATTATGGAGAATCGAATGAAAGTAGCGTTTTTGGCAGGAGGATACGGTACCCGTCTGGCTGAGGAGACCGAAATACGTCCGAAGCCGATGGTTGAGATAGGGGGGCATCCCATTCTTTGGCACATTATGATGCATTACCATCGATATGGGTTTGATGAATTTGTCGTTGCGCTGGGCTACAAGGGTGATTACATCAAGCGCTGGATGAAGGATTTTGCGTCGTTGAACGGGCATTTAACGGTGGAAACGGCGACTGGCAAGGTCACTTCGCAGGGCGTAAACAACCCGGACTGGACTGTTGATCTGGTGGATACCGGACTGACCACACTCACCGGCGGGCGTATCAAACGCCTGAAACCCTGGGTGGGTGAAGAAACGTTCATGTTGACCTGGGGGGATGGTGTTTCTGATGTGGATCTCGACAAACTGCTTGAATTCCACAAATCTCATGGCAAATTGGCGACAATGACAGCAGTACGTCCACCCGCACGTTACGGCCATCTGGAGTTTGATGGCGACAAGATCATGAGTTTTACGGAAAAACCGCAAACCAGCGAAGGCTGGATCAATGGCGCTTTTTTTGTGCTAGAACCGGGTATTTTCGATTATATCTCGGGTGATCTGATCATGTGGGAAGAAGCACCGCTCGAAAAATTGGCTGCAGACGGCCAATTGATGGCCTATCGTCATGATTCTTTTTGGCAGTGCATGGATACCTTGCGCGAAAAACATCTTTTGGAACGTTTGTGGCAAGAAGGATCTCCGCCATGGAAAACATGGGAATAACATAAAATGAAAGTATTAGTGACAGGGCATTCGGGTTACATCGGTACTGTGCTGGTTCCTATGTTGCTGGAGCATGGGCATGATGTCTCCGGACTGGACAACGGCTGGTTTGAACACTGTGTGTTCACGGGAGAAGTGACTCAGATCCCCAGCATCAAAAAAGATGTGCGCGACGTGGAAAAAACGGACCTGGAAGGTTTGGATGCGATTATTCATCTGGCCGGTTTATCCAATGACCCCCTGGGCGATTATCGGCCCGGCCTGACGGAAGAGATCAACGACAAAGCCTCCGTCAGGATCGCCACGCTCGCGAAAGAGATGGGGGTTGAGCGATTTATATTCGCCTCATCGTGCAGTAACTATGGTGCCTCGGGCGATCAGTTTTTAACCGAAGACGCCGCGTTTAATCCGGTGACACCTTATGGTGTGTCCAAAGTCAAAGTGGAAGAAGGTCTGGACAAACTGGCCGACGACAGCTTCTGCCCCGTCTACCTGCGCGCATCCACCGCCTATGGCATGTCACCGATTATTCGCTTCGATCTCGTGCTCAACAACCTGACGGCATGGGCTTTCACCACCGGCCAGGTGTATTTGAAGAGCGACGGCACACCGTGGCGCCCCATTGTGCATGTGGAAGATATCTGTCGTGCCTATGTGGCTGCCCTGCACGCACCACGGGATGTGGTTTTCAACCGTGGATTCAATGTAGGCACCACCACGGAAAACTATCAGATCCGTGAGCTTGCGGAAATCGTGCAAGACGTTGTGCCCAATTGTCGTGTCGAGTTTGCTGATGACGCGGGACCGGACAAACGTTGTTATCGGGTCGATTGCAACCGCATTGCCACCGAACTCCACGCATTCAAACCGCAATGGACCGCACACCAGGGTGTTGTAGAACTTTATGAAACCTACAAAAAAGTAGGCTTGACGCTCGACGAATTTGAAGGCGAGAAATTCAAACGCATCGCACATCTTCAAAAGCTGGTAAAAGATAAAAAACTGGATGAAACGCTGCGCTGGGCTAAGTAAATTCACATTAAATAAAATAAACGGCAGAGGCACATTGCCCTGTCATGCGGTCACGAATATATCAACAGGTGAAATTAAGGATATGAGCACGGAAATAACTGTTTGCAGGTCATGTAACCAACCCGGCCTTGAAACCTTTCTGGATTTGGGGCGAACGCCGCTGGCCGATCGTATACTGACCCCGGCGCAACTGAAAGAACATGAACCGGTATATCCATTGAAAGTGGCTTTTTGTCCCGGTTGCGGGCTGATGCAAATCACGGAAACGGTAGAGCCTGACGAATTGTTCTGTGACGACTACCCTTATTTTTCGTCTTTTTCAGACTACCTGCTAGTACACTCAAAAGAAAACGTCCTGGATATCATTGAACGGCGGACACTGGGAACCGACAGTTTTGTGGTTGAGCTTGCCAGCAATGACGGCTATTTGCTAAAAAACTATGTTGAACACGGCATCTCTGTATTGGGCATCGACCCGGCAGACGGGCCTGCGGCGGCCGCAGAAAAAATAGGTGTGCCGACCCGCAATACTTTTTTCACCAAAGCACTGGCACAGGAACTGGTGCAGGAAGGATCGCAGGCAGACGTGATTCATGGCAACAACGTGCTGGCGCACGTCGCAGACACCAATGGTTTTGTCTCCGGCATGGCAGACCTGCTCAAAGACGATGGTATTATTGTCATTGAAGCCCCTTACGCCAAAGACCTGATCGACCACTGCGAATTCGACACCATCTACCACGAACACCTGTGCTATTTTTCCGTAACGGCATTAAACAATCTTTTCCGCCAACACGGGCTCTACCTGAATGACATCAAGCGGCTGTCCCTCCACGGTGGCTCACTGCGACTTTATGTGGAAAAACAGGAAAACGTGGGTCAATCAGTAAAAGATCTTCTGGCACTCGAACAGGCAGAAAAAGTCGATAAAATTGATTTTTACCGGGATTTCTCCACCCGGGTTGAGAAAGTAAAAACGGCACTGCTGGCATTACTGACAGAACTGAAATCCCAGGGTAAAAGCATCGCAGCCTACGGTGCGGCGGCAAAAGGCAGCACACTGATCAACTACATGGGCATTGGCACAGACCTGATTGATTTTGTGGTGGACAGAAACATACACAAACAAGGTCGTTTCATGCCAGGGCAACACATCCCTATTTTTGCCCCTGAGAAAATAATGGAAGCGCGGCCGGACTACGTGCTTATTTTACCCTGGAACGTCACCGACGAGATTCTCAAACAACAGCAAGCGTATCGGGACCAGGGCGGAAAATTTATTGTGCCCATTCCTGAGCCAAAAATTATCTAGACGAATATCACCTGCGCCATCACATTGGCTGGAGTACCGTCAAGAAGTACAGCCAGTGTGATGCAGCGCAGCAAAACAGATAAAACACCAATGCCATTAACAATGCCATTAAGTTAACAAATAACGGTATAGCGTAGGTTGGGGTTTGCAAGCTCACTACCCACTTACGACAAACAGAAAATCCAGCTTAACTGAATGACATTGGATAAAACACCCTTTTAGAGACCACAAAACGGTAGAGATAGCAAAATAATGAATACAGAATATACATGCCCCAGTTGTAGCACAGGCAATATGCAGGTTTTTTACGAGCAAAAATCAGTGCCCTCAAACAGCTGCATATTGTTAGACAGTGCAAAAGCCGCTGTTGAGTATCCGCGTGGCGACATAGCACTTTGCTTTTGCCCCGAATGCGGATTTATCTCCAATATGGCATTTGACGCAAAACTGACCGAATACTCTGGGCGTTACGAAGAGACCCAGGGTTTTTCAGGCACCTTTAACAAATTCCATCACGCATTGGCAGAGCGGTTAATTGAGCGTTACGACCTGCACGACAAAGATGTTCTGGAAATTGGCTGTGGCAAAGGCGAATTCATTACACTGCTGAGTGAACTGGGAAACAATCGAGGCGTCGGGTTTGATCCTGGCTATCGTGCTGACCGCAACGCCAGTGAAAGCGCACAGAAAAATGTAAAATTCATCACTGATTTTTATTCAGAAAAATACAGCGATTATCAGGCCGATTTTTTGTGCTGCAAAATGACACTGGAGCATATTCACCCAACCTCCGATTTTATCAACACCGTACGCCGCTCAATTGGTGACCGGGAAGACACCATTGTATTTTTTCAGATACCGGAATCCACACGCATTTTACGCGACTGTGCATTTGAAGATATCTACTACGAGCATTGCTCCTATTTCTCCCCGGGATCACTGGCAAGACTGTTTCGATCAAAAGGGTTTGATGTGATTAGCATCGAAACAGAATACGACGATCAGTACCTGACCATCGAAGCCAG
>QIGJ01000276.1 GCA_003229995.1 Gammaproteobacteria bacterium
TTTTTGCGGGGTCGCGTCGCGGAACATCGACGAATTGAAAATTATTTGCCATTTTTTAGTTTCTGTTTGTAGGTTGGGGTGAGTGAAACGAGCCCCAACGCTGTGCCTCAATTTGTTGGGGTTCGCTATGCTCACCCCAACCTACTTGGTATTGTTTTAAGCAGCCCGGCTTTTCAGGTCTTCAATCAGCGTGACCATTTCAGCGGCTTTGGGTTTTACCAGCCAGAATTTGCCAATCATGTCGGCAAAATCATCAAGAATATGCTGCCCCCATTGGCTGCCGGTTTCATCAACAAATTCCTGAATCGTATCACGCAGGTGTTTGGCGTGGGAGTCCATATCTTCGGTGTTCACACGGTGGATGTCGGTGAGTTCGTGGTTGTAGTTGTCAACAAACTGATTGTCTTGATCCAGTACGTAGGCAAACCCACCCGTCATACCCGCGCCGAAGTTGACGCCGGTGGGGCCGAGTACGGTGACGAATCCACCGGTCATATATTCGCAGCCGTGGTCGCCGATACCTTCCACGACGGTGTGGGCTCCGGAGTTACGCACGGCAAAACGTTCACCGGCCAAACCGGCCGCAAACAGTTTGCCGCCAGTGGCCCCATACAGGCAGGTGTTGCCGATGATGGTGGTTTCGCTGGATTCAAAATGGCTGCCTTTGGGTGGATAAATCACCAGCTTGCCACCGGCCATGCCTTTGCCGACATAATCATTGGCATCACCTTCGAGCTGCATGTGCAATCCACCGGCATTCCACACGCCGAAGCTTTGTCCGGCAGAGCCGGTGAGCGTGAGTTGCAGGGGGTTCTTTTCCATGCCCAGGTTGCCATGGCGCACAGCAATTTCACCGGACAGACGCGCGCCGATGGAGCGGTCGGTGTTTTTGACGGGGTAACCGAATGCACCACCGGTTTTGTTTTCGATAGCAGACAGGGCGTCTGCCACCATTTGCTCGGCCAGTTCACCTTTGTCGAAGGGTTCGTTCTTTGCCGAGATGCAATATTGTGGTTTGTCCGCAGCGACGCCGCCGTCGGACAGGATGGGTGATAAATCCAGGCGTTGTTGTTTGCGGGTGGTGCCTTCGACGGCTTCCAGCAGATCGGTGCGGCCAATGAGGTCTTGCAATTTGTGTATGCCCAGGCTGGCCATGATTTCCCGCGCTTCTTCGGTGATGAAACGGAAATAATGAGTGACCATTTCCACTTCGCCGATGAAGTATTTTGAGCGCAGCACGTTGTTTTGTGTGGCAACGCCGGTGGCGCAGTTGTTCAAATGACAGATGCGCAGGAATTTGCAGCCCATGGCCACCATGGGACCGGTACCAAAGCCGAAACTTTCGGCACCCAGGATGGCGGCTTTCACCACATCCAGGCCGGTTTTGAGGCCACCATCGGTTTGCAGGCGAATTTTGCCGCGCAGGTTGTTGGCGCGTAGAATTTGATGGGTCTCGGTGAGACCCAGCTCCCACGGGCTGCCTGCGTATTTCACCGAGGCCAGGGGGCTGGCTGCAGTGCCGCCGTCATAACCTGAAATGGTAATCAAATCCGCATAGGCTTTTGCCACACCAGCGGCAATGGTGCCCACCCCCGCTTCGGCCACCAGTTTCACCGAGACCAGACCATCCGGGTTGACCTGTTTGAGATCGAAGATCAGCTGTGACAGATCCTCGATAGAATAAATATCGTGATGCGGTGGCGGGGAAATCAGCGACACACCGGGTTTGCAATACCGTAATTCGGCAATGAGTTCGTTGACTTTTTGTCCGGGCAATTGTCCGCCTTCACCGGGTTTGGCACCCTGAGCCACTTTGATCTGCATCACTTCAGCAGAGCGCAGGTAGGCCGGTGTAACACCAAAACGGCCAGAGGCCACCTGTTTGATTTTGGAGCGTTTGTCGGTGCCGTAACGTTTGGGGTCTTCTCCTCCTTCACCGGAATTGGAACGCGCACCGAGGCGATTCATCGCCATGGCCAGGGTTTCGTGTGCTTCGGGCGACAGGGCTCCCAGTGACATGGCGGCCGAATCAAAGCGTTTGACAATTTCCGCCATGGGCTCCACTTCATCAATGGAGATCGGTTTGATATCTGTGCGCAGTTTTAGCATGTCGCGCAGCGCCAGCGTCGGACGCTCATTCACTAATGTAGCGTATTCTCGGTAGGCCTTTTCATCACCGGTTTTTACCGCACGTTGCAAAGCCTGCACGACATCCGGGTTGTAGGCGTGTTCTTCGCCGCCATGGACAAATTTGAGCAGGCCACCCTGCTCGATATTTTTGCGGTTGTTCCAGGCCAGCTTGCTCAGGGCACGCTGGTCGAGATCAAGGTCTTCAAAATGGGTGCCTTGCAGGCGATTGGTGGTGCCGGTGAAACACAGATCCACCACGTCCTGATGCAGGCCGACGGACTCAAACAGTTGCGCACCGCGATAACTGGAAATCGTGGAAATACCCATCTTTGAGATGACTTTAAACAGTCCCTTGTTGATGCCCTTGCGGTATTGGTGCATAAGGTCAACACAATCGGCATCGGGAATCTCGCCGGTACGTTGCATATCCTGAATACAGGCGTAGGCCAGATACGGATACACGGCAGTGGCACCATAGCCGATGAGCACAGCCATGTGGTGAGGGTCGCGTGCGGTACCGGTTTCTACGATGATGTTGGCATCGCATCGCAGGCCTTCACGAATCAACCGATGATGCACCGCACCTGTGGCCAGCAGCGCATGTACCGGCACACGATTGGAGGCAATATTGCGATCAGACAAAACCAGCAGTACCTTGCCCTCTTTGACTGCGGCCACCGCCTGGTCAGTAATGCGCGTGATCGCGGTTTGCAAATCACTGTCCGTGTCGTAATACAGATCAATGCGGGCACTGGCATAGTCGCTGTCATCCAGCCCGATGAGCTGGTCAAATTTAGTCGTGGATAGCACCGGTGAATTCATCAGCAGACGTTTGGCATGCTCGGCGGACTCCTCAAACATATTCATTTCGCGACCAAAGCAGGTTTCCAGCGACATGACAATCTGTTCACGAATGGGATCGATAGGCGGGTTGGTCACTTGGGCAAACTGTTGACGGAAATAGTCGTATAATGAACGTATTTTTTGTGACAGCACGGGCATAGGGGTGTCATCACCCATGGAACCAATGGCTTCCTGGCCTACTTCAGCCAGCACACGCAGCACCTGATCACGCTCTTCAAAGCTCACCTGAAACAGCTTTTGATAAATATCCAGCGCCTTGCTGTCCATGGGCAGGCCGCAGATTTCACCGTCCAGCGCAGTGGTGATATGCCGGGCACCGGCAGCGAGCCACTGTTTGTAAGGTTTCGCATCCTTGAGGTGAATGTTGACATCTTCCGGCAATAACAGCTCGCCAGTTTCTGTATCAGCCGCAAGCATCTGGCCGGGTTTTAAACGGCCCTTGGCCACGACATCTTCTGGCTTGTAATCATAAACACCAATTTCTGAAGCCAGGGTAATGTGGCGATCCTTGGTGATCACCCAACGTGCAGGACGCAAGCCATTGCGATCGGTTGAACACGCGGCATAACGACCATCGGTCATTACAATACCCGCCGGGCCATCCCAGGGCTCCATGTGCATGGAGTTGTATTCATAAAAAGCACGCAAGTTGGCGTCCATATTGGTCACATTCTGCCAGGCAGGTGGAACCAGAAGACGCATGGCGCGGAAAATATCCATACCGCCTGCCAGCAGAACTTCCAGCATATTGTCCATAGAGTTGGAGTCAGAACCGGATGCGGATACCAGCGGGCGCACGTCGGCCATGGGAATGGCCGAGGTTTCAAATTTGTGGCCACGGGCGACGGACCAGTTACGGTTGCCTTGTATCGTGTTGATTTCACCATTATGGGCGAGATAACGGAACGGCTGCGCCAATCGCCACTGCGGCCAGGTGTTGGTAGAAAAACGCTGGTGAAACACGGCAATCGCCGTTTCCATGCGTTCATCTTCCAGGTCTGTGTAAAATTCCGGTAGATGCGCGGGCATCACCAAGCCTTTATAGGAAATAACCCGTGAAGACAAACTGGAGACGTAAAACACATCATCGTTGGACTCAATGGCTTTTTCGCAACGGCGGCGGGCAATGTAAAGGTGCTGCTCAAAACTCACTGTGTCCATTTCGGCAGGCGCATTAACAAAAATCTGTTCGATAACGGGCAGTGAAGCCAAGGCTTCATCACCGCAGGCCGCTATGTCGGTGGGTACGGTACGCCAACCCAACACCTCCAGGCCTTCAGTACGCAATTCGGTTTCCAGCTGTGTGCGTGCGGCAGTCGCCAGGGCATCATCAGTATTGAGAAACACCATGCCCACGGCGTATTGTTTGGCTAGGTTAAAACCCAGTTCATCGGCACACAGACGCAAAAAACCGTCGGGTTTTTTCATCAGCAGGCCACAGCCATCACCGGTTTTACCGTCGGCAGCTACTGCGCCACGATGGGTCAGGCGTGCCAGGGCACCAATGGCCGTTTGTACCAGCCAGTGGCTGGGCTGGTTGTCCATCTGAGCAATGAGACCGAAACCGCAATTGTCTTTTTCAAAGGCGGGGCGGTAGAGACTGTGCGCACTGGGTGGCTGGTTGAGTATTTTTTTCACGCGGTTTTTCACAGTAAGTCGTCGCACCTGAGTCGTTTATCACATTTGCCGACGAAGGCAATATTGTTACTAATAATCAATTGGATAGGGCTATTTTTAGCGCACAGCCAGCATTTTGCCGCAGACAAAATGGCCCAGCATTATACCGGCGGGCTAGATTGGGTTCAATGTGGCGAAAAACCCGGGTTTGCAAGGCTTTTAATTGAAAGCCATAGAGTGGAAAGGGACATACATGTATCGTTGCTCTGTTTCATGATCCTAAAATCCGCAGTTGAATGGCCGATAGAGTGCGTTGAATTTTGTGGCCGATAAGGCACAATAGCCCGCTATTGCGACGATTCGCAACACGGCCAGGCGCAAAAGACAACGTGCTAATACCGGTCGTAGCGACTCACACTCAACCAGTGAGCCTGCCAAAAACTCAAAACATCATGTTTAGCAATGTGTTAGCACACCCTCCTAAGCGGTAAATTGCGAAATTTAGGATGATCAAAGCTGATGGTGGGATGGTTGTTGCAGGACTTCTAATTACGCAGCCAGCGGAAATAAAATATTGATTGATGAGCGTCCTGTCTTTATAAAATTGTGCAATGTCACGCAACAACCCCTTTGATTTTAGTAGTCGTTCAGTTACATAACTTTCGCCGTCGATAAATCGTAGCCCACCCGAGTCGGGGCGTTTGATTTATTAGCAGAACCATGGTCAATGTAACTTAAAATTATTCTGGAAAAACTTAAGCTAAGCGTTTCCTGAGGTTCGTCCTGGTCATTAATCTTGACGCTATACCCGCGAATCAAGCAATCATCCAATGTATAGCTCATAAACTCTATTAAACCATCAGAACCGGTATGAACAAATTTTATGGCTACTTTTTTTCCAGTTACCCCTGTGACTGACTCTTTAAAAAAACTGACAGTCGAACTGTCTACTGTCTTTTTCAGGGTGATTTGACTGAGCGAAGGACAGGTAGCCTCTCGATTGCTCACGTTGCCGGACTCCATTGAAATGCCGCGTAGCACACCAAACGCTAATGATGACACTTCAATATGGTTTTTATAACCAGCGGCGGTTACGTTGCCCTTAATACTTTCATACTCAATGTAAATAGCCATCATGTATTCTCTCTATTGTTCCTTCCAGTTTTTG
>QIGJ01000061.1 GCA_003229995.1 Gammaproteobacteria bacterium
AGCGTGGGTTATAATACATGACAATAACTTTGCAGCATCAAACCTCAATGGACAGAAAACACAGCTGCTAAAAAATAATCCCCGAAATGTGCTTCAGGAGTACCGCTGGTGACAGCATCCAACAAAAAAACAGCCGCCCGTAAACCACACAGCGACACGTATTTTGTGTCGTGGTTTCGCGATGCTGCACCGTACATCAATGCCTTTCGTGGGCGCACCTTTGTGGTGGTATTTGGTGGAGAAGCCGTACAAGACAAAAACTTCGCCGGGCTGGTTCATGACTTCACCCTGCTCAACAGTCTGGGTATTCGGCTGGTACTGGTACATGGGAATCGCCCGCAAGTAGCGGCGCGCCTTAAGGCACGGGCAGGCAAAACCGCCTTTCACCAGGGTTTGCGTATCACCGACGACACGGCACTGGCCTGTGTAAAAGAGGCCGTGGGCACGGTGCGTGTAGAAATCGAGGCCTTGCTCTCCATGGGCCTGGCCCATTCTCCCATGGCCGGAGCGCGTATTCGCGTAGCCTCGGGCAATGTGGTTACTGCGCGACCACTGGGCGTGCATGAAGGCGTGGACTACCAACACACTGGCGAAGTACGGCGTATCGATGCAGAAGCCATTCATCATCAGCTCGACCAAAATGCGGTGGTATTGCTCTCACCACTGGGATATTCACCCACGGGTGAAGTGTTCAATCTCAGTGCCGAAGATGTGGCCACTTCGGCAGCCATTGCCCTGCACGCACACAAAGTGATTTATCTGGCTGAGGGACCAGGATTGCAAGATACGCGCAAACGCCTGACCCGCGAACTCACCTTTAGCACAGCACAGCAACTGCTCGACTCACGGCGGCGTTTGCCCGACAATATACGGCGCATTTTACACAGCGCTGTCAATTTGTGCCTCAATGGCATTCCGCGTGTGCATATTCTCAACCGGCAAATTGACGGAGCCCTGTTGCAGGAGCTGTTTACCCGCGATGGCGTGGGCACATTAATCAGCGCCGACGCTTACGAAGACACCCGTCAGGCGGGCATTGACGATGTCGGCGGCATTCTGGAATTAATCAGCCCGCTGGAACAGACCGATGTACTGGTACGCCGCTCACGCGAGCACATCGAAATGGAAATCGATCATTTTACCATCATCGAACGCGATGGCATGGTCATTGCCTGCGTCGCACTCAACCCGTTTGGCAAAAACAACATGGCCGAGTTGACCTGCCTTGCGGTACATCCGGACTATCAGGGTGCTGCACGCGGTCATACTCTGCTGCAATTCATTGAGAAAAGTGCTGCGCAACGAGGCATCCGGCAGTTGTTTGTGCTATCCACAAAAACCTCGCACTGGTTTCTGGAGCGCGGTTTCAAAAAAATGGATATCAAAACCTTGCCCATGAAACGGCAGGCGCTGTACAACTACCGGCGTAATTCAAAAGTATTTATCAAAACATTAACCCAGTAGTTAACATGCGGACACAAAAAGCATATCCTGTTTTGCCTTTTAGCTAAATAACCCTTAGCTGAATAGCCTTTAGCTAATAAAGCGCAAATAAAAAAGTACAAAAAATGTACAAAAAAAAGCGGCCGCAGCCGCCTTCGAATATTTTATAATTATTATTATATAGTGCCCGTTGCCTGGATCAGAGTTCCACTTAACGAGTTGCATGAGAATCTAATGCAAGCCCTTAACTGAGTCAAGTGGCAATTATTACATGGATAAAATACCAATATCATGTTAAAGCGTTTTCGTGAACGACTTGCCCATGTCGATGCCCTGCCACAACTGGCTATACTGGGTTTGCTCAGCGGCCTGCTGGCGGGTGGTGTCATCATTTTATTTCGACTCACCATTGAATACATCCAGACCAGTTTTTTACCCGATGGTGGTACTGAAAATTATGAAGCCCTGTCAGCCACTGTGCGTTTTTTATTGCCCACCGCAGGCGGTTTGCTCATCGGCCTGATTTTTCATGCGCTCAATACCGCAGGCGGTGGCAGCATACAAGTCGGCATTGTGCATGTGCTGGAGCGGTTGGCCTATCACCAAGGCCACCTGCCACTGCGTAACCTTGTTTTGCAATTTGTGGGGGCCGTCATTAGCCTTGTCAGTGGACATTCTGTCGGCCGTGAAGGTCCTGGCGTACACCTCGGCGCGGCCAGTAGCAGTCTGCTGGGCCAAAGTCTTCACCTGCCCAATAACAGCATTCAAACCCTCGTGGCATGTGGGGCGGCCGCCTCGATTGCCGCCTCGTTTAACACACCCATCGCCGGGGTAATATTTGCCATGGAAGTCATTCTGCTCGAATACACCATTGCAGGTTTTGCACCCGTGATTCTCGCCGCAGTGAGCGCCACAATACTGACCCGATTTGTATTTGGCGCTGAACCTGCCTTTTCCGTACCCACATTACAGCTCGCTTCATTGTATGAATTGCCTTATCTGCTGCTCATGGGGCTGGTCATCGGTGCATTGGCGGCTGGATTTATTGTTTCACTAAAATGGATTACCGAAGCCAGCAGCAAAATCGTCATCTGGCAACGCATGGCCCTGGCTGGGGCATTAACTGGGTTATGCGCATTAATCGTACCGGAAATTATGGGCGTGGGTTACGATACGGTTAACCAGGCCATGCTCGGACAAATAGGTTTTGGCGTACTATTTATGGTTGTGTTGTTTAAAATGCTCGCAACCACCGTTGGTCTCGGAATGGGATTGCCCGGCGGCCTGATTGGCCCCACACTGGTCATTGGTGCTGCTGCCGGTGGTATGCTCGGCCATTTCGCCGAAATGCTTTTTCCCGGCCAAGTAGCGTCGCCCGGTTTTTACGCGATGCTTGGCATGGGTGCAATGATGGCTGCCACATTACAGGCACCGCTCTCTGCATTGCTGGCCATGCTGGAACTAACCGCCAACCCGAATATTATTTTGCCCGGTATGTTAGCCGTAGTGGTATCCTGCATTGCTAGCAGTCATTTGTTTGGGCGCGAATCCGTATTTCTTACCCTGCTAAAAGCAAGCGGACTGGATATGCGCAGCGACCCGGTGGCACAATCACTGCGTCGTGTCGGCGTCGTCAGCGCACTTGACCCTTCATTTGTACATGCACCGCGCGAATTAAGTATCGCCGCAGCAGAACGTTTATTGGAACATCAACCACTGTGGGTCATCATCGACGATGGTGATGGCAGTGATAATGACAAAGATGAAAAACCAGTTTTACTGGTCGCGGCAGACTTGGCGTTATTTATCAAAACACAGCAGGACATTTTTGATGGGACAATTGATTTACTGGAAATTCCCGCTCAACGTGAAAACGCGGCCAGCATTCAACAACAAGCCACATTGCAGGAAGCACTGGATTTAATGAATGAAAAAAGTGTTGGTGTCCTGTGTGTCAACATCACACCTGTAAACAACAAACTTAAAAACAAGCTCAAAAACAAAAAAGCAGACATTATTGGTATCCTGACACGAGAAAATGTTGAAGCCCATTATCGGGGTACTGTTTAGGAACGTACACGTTCCTAAACCAAACAAACGGAAGCAAAATATGTTATGGATTAAAAGTTTTCACCTTATTTTTATGGTGACCTGGTTCGCCGGGTTATTTTATTTACCACGACTGTTTGTATATCACGCTGCGAGCGATGACCCGATCAGCAATGAACGTTTCAAAATTATGGAGCGAAAATTGTTTTTTGGCATCATGACCCCCGGCGGCATACTCACTATTATTTTCGGCCTCATTATGTTGCAGGGTTATGCGTGGGAAGCCTATTCCAGCCAAATGTGGCTGCACGCCAAACTGGGATTAGTGGCCATACTGGTGGTCTACCATATTTACTGCGCCAAACTGGTGAAAGATTTCAAACTCGACCGTAACCAGAAAAACCACGTATTTTACCGCTGGTTTAATGAGTTCCCAGTGATCCTGTTAATCATCATTATCATACTAGTCGTGGTTCAACCGGGTTAGCCGCCAGCAGACTGGCATCAGGCCACCACCACTCCGGCAAAAGTGCCGGTTCACACCCAGACTCCACGGCGCGCAACCAGCATTCGGCATCCAGTAAATGTTTGCCCCAATGCGAATAAAAACTGTATTGCCAGTTTTCAGATGCGTGCTGCGGATTCGCCCACAACCAATCAAGCCCGTGCTTGAGGTCAAAATACATATCCGCAAGATTATCGGCCATGCGCTCACAAAGTTGTGGCCACCGGTACGATTCCACCGACATCATTACATAAGCCGCGTAAAGTTTATGATCAGCCTGCAAATCATTGCTCAAACACAAAAACATTTCACAGCGTTTTTCATCATCATAAACAAGAATCGCACGGCCTTCATTGGAAGGTGCCGACAATGCCGTGACTGCCACATGTAAACGCGGCAATAATTTTACGAGCCGCTGAATCCAGTCTGCATCCCGCTCACCATCAATCAGCGTACAGTACTCCCGCGCCACAAACGCCATACGAGCACACTGCAAAGACATCTTTTTCATAAGGCTTCTCCGCAATCACACATTTATCAGGTTGAATGTCGACATTGATCATTAACGCCAAAATAAGGAATGGAACACAATAACTCATACAAGTGGCATCTCTGCTTCAATCCATATTTGTTCGTTTTGATTGAGCAAAAGCGCAGGAACAGTGGCTCTTATTTCGAGCTTTTGCGATTGAAAAACGGGCAAAAACGGACTGAAGCAGGAATGCTAATCGTATAAGTTATTGTGTTCCATCCCCAAGTGTAGTCGAAGCCTTGTCTATCTGCCGAACCTGCCCGCATAAATTTATGGGCAAACCAATCAAGCTCAGGCAAATATAGATAATCAATGTACTCATTAATGTACTGCTGCTGGAGTGTTACACTTTGGCACAAACAGCCACTACGCCCACCGAGGAGAGCGCAGTTATGAACGAAATCACCAACACACCTGTGGTAATGAGTTTTGCCGGTACCGACCCCAGTGGTGGTGCCGGTCTTCAGGCTGATATTGAAACTCTGGTCAGCATGGGCTGTCACGCCGCACCGGTGGTCACCGCCGTCACCGTGCAAGACACTCAACAACTGTTTCGCTATCAAGCCATGAGCCCCACCCTGCTCATCGAGCAGGCACGCGCCGTGTTGGAAGACATTCCTGTCTCTGCTTTTAAAGTCGGGATGATTGGCAGTGCGGAAAATGCCGAGGCCATCCAAAATATTTTACTTGATTACCCCGATGTACCTGTCGTACTGGATCCACTGATCAGTGCAGGCGGTGGTGGTAAACTGGCAAATGACGAGCTTATCGATGCCATGGTTAACCTTTTGTTTCCACTCACCACAGTGCTCACCCCCAACAGCGAAGAAGCACGAGCCTTCGCTCCCGAAGCCGATACACTGGATGCCTGCGCACAGGAACTGTTGGAACTGGGCAGCGAATTTATTCTCATTACCGGTAGCCACGAAAACACACCGCACGTCATCAACAGCCTGTATAGCGAAAGCCGTTTACTGGAAAACTACACATGGGATCGCCTGCCCGGCACATTTCATGGTACCGGCTGTACCCTGGCCGCCGCTATCGCCGGACTGCTGGCACAAGACCTGCCCATTACCAGTGCGATACTTGAAGCGCAGGAATTCACTTGGGAAACACTTAACAACAGTTACCGCATTGGCATGGGACAAAACATTCCCAACCGGTTATTCTGGGCCCGTGATGATGACGACGAAAAAGAACAACCGCAACAACTACATTAACAATATACCCGTAGCG
>QIGJ01000385.1 GCA_003229995.1 Gammaproteobacteria bacterium
CTCGTCAATTTGACGTTAACTGCGATTTCACCCAATCCGGCACCGCTTGTAATGCCGCATCCAGGCCTGATGGATCTTTGCCTCCCGCCATCGCCAGATCAGAGCGTCCCCCGCCTTTTCCACCCACCTGCTGTGCAACATTATTGACCAGATCACCTGCACGCAGGCGCGCGGTTTCTGCTTTGGTAACACCGGCGACGAGACTGACCTTGCCGCCATCCACCGCCGCCAGCACCACCACTGCCGTACCCAGTTTGTTTTTCAACTGATCCACGGTGTCACGCAAAGACTTGGCATTACCCCCTTCCAGCTTCGCTGCCAGCACCTTGATACCATCGATTTCCACTGCCTGCGCAGCCAGATCACCGCTCTGACTACTGGCCAGCCTAGCTTTTAATTGTTCCAGTTCTTTTTCCTGCTGACGACTGCGCTCGATGAGTTGCTGCGTTTTGGCCTGTACCGTGCTGCTGTCGGCTTTTAACAAAGTGGCAATTTGCACCAAACTTTTTTCCGTCTCACCGATATAGTGCAACGCACCCTCTCCCGCCACCGCTTCGATACGTCGAACACCTGCGGCCACACCACCCTCGGCGGTGATTTTGAACAAGCCAATATCGCCTGTGCGTTTAACATGAGTGCCACCGCATAACTCCACGGAAAAATCGCCCATACTCAGTACGCGCACCACGTCACCATATTTTTCACCAAACAGCGCCATGGCACCAGAGGCCTGGGCCTTTTCCTGCGACATCAATTTTGTTTCCACACGCAAATTGGCACGAATTTCACGATTAACCAGTGCTTCGATTTCCGCCAGCAGCTCCGGGGCAATCGCCTCAAGGTGAGAAAAGTCAAAACGCAGCCGCTCAGCATCCACCAGCGAGCCCTTTTGCTGTACATGCTCGCCCAGCACCTGCCGTAACGCAGCATGCAACAAATGCGTTGCCGAATGATTGCAAGCCGTTTCCTGCCGACGTTGTGCATCCACCTTCGCCCTGGTGTCTGCGCCTACCATCACACTGCCGGATTGCACCGTCACTTGGTGCAAAAAAGCATCGCCCTGTTTTTGTGTATCCTGTACCGTCAGCTGTGTACCGCCCACTGTCAGCACACCACAATCGCCAACCTGACCACCCGACTCGGCATAAAAAGGCGTGCGATCCAGCACCAACAAACCTTCATCACCCGCAATTAATTGCTCGGTTTCGGCACCATCACGAAACAATGCTACTACCTTGCCATTGTCCTGCAAGTAATCGTAACCCGTGAATTCCGTTTGTCCATTGATGGTTAGCCCTTCACTCATTGCGCTACCAAAATTACTGGCCGCACGCGCACGCGCACGCTGTGCCGCCATTTCCTGCTCAAAACCTTCCATATCCAGAGTTAAACCACGTTCGCGAGCAATATCGGCGGTAAGATCAACGGGAAAACCATAAGTGTCATAAAGCTTGAACACCGTCTCTCCAGCGATTTCTTTGCCAGAAAGATTGGCCACAGCTTCTTCGAGGATGCCCATGCCATGATCCAATGTTTCTGCAAAACGTGCTTCTTCCTGTTTTAACGCACGCTCTACTTGCGGTTGGGCTTTGACTAATTCCGGATAAGCCTCGCCCATCACTTCGCACAACACCACGACCAGCTTGAAGAAAAACGGCTCGCGCAGACCCAGTTTATGACCATGACGAATCGCGCGGCGAACAATGCGCCGCAACACATAACCACGGCCTTCGTTAGAAGGCACCACACCATCCACCACCAGAAAAGCACAGGCACGGATGTGGTCGGCGATAACCCGCAAGGAGGTATTACTCAGATTTTTTTCTCCGGCCAGCTTGGCAATAGCCACAATAAGGTGCTGAAACAGATCGATATCGTAATTGTTATGCATACCTTGCAACACGGCGGCAAGACGCTCCAGACCCATACCGGTATCCACGGAAGGATGCGGCAATAAATTCATCTGACCTGTGGCATCACGATCAAACTGCATGAACACGAGATTCCAAATTTCGATGTAACGGTCGCCGTCTTCTTCCGGCGTACCCGGCGGGCCTCCGGCCACATCCGCTCCGTGGTCGTAAAAAATTTCCGAACAGGGGCCACAGGGGCCGGTATCGCCCATGGACCAGAAATTATCACTTTCGTGTTTTTTGCCGCCAGGCTTGTCACCGATACGCGAGAAACGCGCGGGGTCAACACCGATTTCATTCAACCAGATATCGGCCGCTTCGTCGTCTTCAGAATAAATAGTAATCCACAGGCGATCTGCTGGCAGTTTGACGACGTCAGTCAGAAATTCCCAGGCAAATTGAATGGCTTCGCGTTTGAAATAATCACCAAAACTGAAGTTACCCAGCATCTCGAAAAAGGTATGGTGACGGGCAGTGTAGCCAACATTTTCCAGATCATTGTGTTTGCCACCGGCACGCACACAGCGTTGCGAACTGGCGGCGCGTTTATAACTGCGGGTGTCTTGTCCGGTAAAGACTTCCTTGAATTGCACCATGCCCGCATTGGTGAATAGCAGGGTGGCGTCATTGGCGGGCACCAGTGAGCTACTGGTCACCGATTCATGACCATGCTGGTGAAAATAGTCTAAAAACAGTTTACGAACGTCTGCGCTTTTCATTGTATTTGCTAACCTGTTCCACCAGCGCAAGGTTGTTATTGCGCTATCTCATTATAATTATTGACCGCTAAGGAATAGAAATTAAATAACTGATACAATTGGCATCCCTGCTTCAGCCCGTCTTTGCCCGTTCTTCAATCGCAAAAGCTCGAAATAAGAATGACTATTCCTGCACTTTTGCTTAATCAGAACGAACAAATACGGACTAAATCAGAGCGCCACTTGTATAAGTTATTTAATTTCCATTCCTAAACATCATCCAGCACCTCCCGAATCTGCTCGGAAGTAAACCCCCGATACTGAAGAAAACGGGCCTGACGGGTCCGTTCTTTGAAATCCTCCGGCAGCGCATCCCCGAAGCGTTTGCTACGCACCTGTGCGGCACGCTCAAACCACTGAGAATCCCCGGTATCGAGGTAAGCGACCTGTATTTTCTCACTCACGCCGCGTTCGCGCAATTCTGACTGAATACGCTGTGGCCCATGGCCATTATTGCAGCGATAACGCACGAAGGCCTCGGTGAAACGCGCATCACTCACCAACCCTTCGTCCGCCAGATGTGCAACCACTTCGGCCACAATATTCGTATCGTAATCCCTGGCCACCAGTTTTTTCTGTAATTCAGCCACGGCGTGTTCACGCCGCATCAGCAAATCCATCGCCTTTTTACGTATCTTATTATGAACATTGAGACACTGCGATTCCGACGCTAATAGCGAACCACCTACTCCTGTTGCCTCTTCTGTCTGTGTCCGACTCATCATTCTCAGACCTCGGCCTCAGCACTTTCATCAGTGGCCTTGCCCGCAGATTTGTTGACGGGTTTGTCAGCAGCATCCGGCAGTAATTTGGCGCGTACCTGGGCTTCTATTTCCTCGGCAATATGCGGGTTTTCTTTTAAATAACCACGCACATTATCCTTACCCTGGCCGATGCGGTCACCGTTGTAGCTGTACCACGCACCACTTTTATCGATGATGCCTTCTTGTACACCGAGAGTGATAATCTCGCCCTCGCGGGAAATACCTTCACCGTAGAGAATATCAAACTCGACCTTTTTAAACGGTGGTGCCACTTTGTTTTTCACCACTTTGACACGGGTTTCATTGCCCAGGATTTCATCGCCTTTTTTCACTGCACCAATACGACGAATATCCAAACGCACCGAGGCGTAAAATTTCAGCGCATTACCGCCAGTGGTGGTTTCAGGATTACCAAACATCACGCCGATTTTCATACGAATCTGGTTAATAAAAATCACCAGTGTATTGGACCGTTTGATGTTGGCGGTGAGTTTGCGCAAGGCCTGCGACATCAGTCGCGCTTGCAGGCCGACGTGATGATCACCCATGTCACCTTCGATTTCGGCTTTCGGTGTCAGTGCTGCCACAGAATCCACCACGACCACATCCACTGCGCCGGAGCGTACCAGCATGTCGGTGATCTCCAATGCCTGTTCGCCAGTATCCGGTTGAGAAACCAGCAATTCATCCACATCCACGCCCAGCTTGCCAGCGTAGCTCGGGTCCAGGGCATGCTCGGCATCCACAAAGGCCGCCGTACCACCCAGTTTTTGGATTTCTGCCACAACATGCAAGGTCAGCGTAGTTTTACCGGACGACTCCGGCCCGTAGATTTCCACAACCCGACCTTTGGGCAAACCACCGATACCCAGCGCCAAATCCAGCCCCAGCGACCCCGTGGATACTACCTCAATATCACGATTCGCGCTGGCATCGCCCATACGCATAACGGCACCTTTGCCAAATTGCTTTTCGATTTGCCCTAGCGCTGCACTCAGTGCCTTTTGTTTATCATTTACCGCCATGATCCTTTTCTCCTTGGTTAACTGTGTACCCACGCAAAATTAATTTAACATTTCAAGAGTTGGAATTTACAGCTCCATCGCCAGTGCATTTGTAAGTGAATGATTTAAAATGAATAATACGGGGCTTTGAATCATGATGGAATGTTAAATTAATTTTGCATTTAAACTGGAGCAGACTGTAGTCGGTACATTTTATATTGTCAATACTTTTTATCACCTTGATAGTATTTACCAGGTAATAATTTTTATTAGGACAGCCTGCTTGATCCTCGATATACTCTTTAAACATTTACTGAGATACAACAAAAGGCAGTACTTTCAATGTCCAAGATGCTGAATGATATTAAATGGGCTACCCGGCAACGACTCCAGCACATCGAGCTGATGGCCTATTACACCGGCATCATCACCCGTAGCGATCTCGCCCGTGCTTTTGCCATTTCCGATGCCGCTGCCACCAAAGACCTCAAGCTCTACAACGAGCTGGCACCGGATAATCTGATCTACCGTCATAACGTATTTGGTTTTGTGCCTGGCGACAGTTTCCGACCGCAGTTCAGTCAGTTGGCACCAGATGAGGTACTGCCGATAATCGCCGCCAACCTGGCCGCAGCCGGTGGCCCCTATGGCAATCAACCGCTGTACGGCATTCCTGCCGAATCCCTACCGTTGCCTGCCCGCTTGCCAGCGCGCGCGGTACTGGCACAAATTCTGCGCGCCATCAAACAAAACCACCGATTAGCGGTGAGCTATCACTCACTTTCAGACCGGGAAAGCCCGCAGGAGCGCGTGCTCGAACCTCATGCATTGGTAAACACCGGTCTGCGCTGGCATCTGCGCGCTTATAATGAGGAGACTTATGATTTTCGGGATTTTGTACTGTCACGCTTCACGGCGGCGCAAATGCTACCCGAAACGGCCGAATCCAGCGCCCAGTACGACGACGACTGGAGCGAAATTGTGGCTCTGCAACTCAGCCCTCACCCACAGCTCAACGAGCAAAAACGCGTTCGTCTACTTATTGATTATCAAAATGAAAATGGCCTGATCGAAGTACCAGTACGCCGCGCGCTCATTGGTTATCTGCTGCAACATCTGGCGGTGGATACCACGGTGGATCACAGCATGAATCCCAACGCTCATCAGTTAATTGTACTTAACCGGGATGAAATCGAGCCCTTTGCGGGCTGGGCGTTTGTTTGAAGGCTGAGGACTAAGGAATGGGCACGAAATAACTTCCCTGTTTGGCGCCCGGATTTAGTGCGTATTCGTTCGTTCTGATTGAACAAAAGTGCAGGAATAGTAGAAACGGGCGAAGACGGGCTGAAGCCGGGATGCTAAACAGGGAAGTTATTTCGTGCACGTTCCTAAGCAGTTATGCACATTCAGTCTTTGCACAACGCTAACACACCCCGCAAAGCATGTTCTACCGTTTTTGCCCGCACTGCCGCACGATCACCACTGAAGTATTCCGTACACACCACCGGCATTGCTCCCTCTACCTGCCAGGCCAGACACACCATGCCCACAGGCTTATCCGGCATACCACCCGTGGGTCCGGCGATACCACTCACCGCTACCGCTACCTGCGCATTACTGTGGCTCAACGCACCCGCCACCATTTCAGTCACCGTAATCTCGCTCACCGCACCGTACTTCACCAACGTTTCGCCACAGACCTCAAGCATGTCCTGTTTGGCCTGATTAGAGTAGGAGACGAAACCCCGCTCAAACCATTGTGAACTGCCAGAGACATCAGTGAGCGCAACAGCAATACCGCCTCCCGTGCACGATTCAGCAGCCGCTAACAACCAATTGCGAGCCAGCAAAGCGTCAGCGACTTGTTGTGCCAGAATACAGATTTGAGAGGACATCAGGGAAGCCTAACGCATGCGTCTCACAAGATCATCAAGCCCGGAAGAAAACACACACCGTATCGCGCAGGTCGGCTAAGGAACGCGCATGAAATAACTTTCTGGTTTGGTGCCCGGATTTAGTGCGTATTCGTTCGTTCTGATTGAACAAAAGTGCAGGAATAGTCGTTCTATTTCGAGCTTTTGTGATTGAAGAACGGACGAAGACGGGCTGAAGCCGGGATGCCAAACCGGGAAGTTATTTCATGCACGTTCCTAAGGAATCGAAATGCAAAAATGGGAAGTTATTGCGTGCTCATTCCTAAGCTACAGCAGCCTGGGACTTTCTTTCTCGGCATCAAAACCTGCCACTTCGGTGAAACCCCGACCTTTGTGTTTGGCGGCATGCAGCGCAGAATGCGCACGCTCAACCAACCGGTTCATTGTCTCACCTGCCTGAAATTGCGCCACGCCAGCAGAAAAAGCTGGCAACTCTACCGTACCAGTGCCACGCGCCTGTATCACTTCACCTAATTGACGACGCACTTTTTGCAGTGCGCGCACCACGCCTTCTTGTGTGGTATTAGGCAGCAACACGGCAAATTCTTTGCCACCGTAACGTGCCACCAGATCATGATGACGAAAAATGGATAACACGTCTTCAGAATAACAACGCAGCACTTCGTCACTCACCGCAGGTTCACTAAGATCGGTCATGTTCTTGAAATGATCCAGGTCTATCAACACCAAACTCAAAGGAAAGCCATGGCGCTGCACACGACTCACTTCATCTTCCAAGCGACGCATAAAAGCGCGGCGATTCGGCAAACGCGTCAGCTCATCAGTCAAACTCAGCAAACGCACACGGTCCAGCTCTTCACCAAGCCGTAGATTATCATCTTCGATAATGCTGAGATATTCCTGCGCACGGGTAAATTTATTATCCAGCACCTGCTGTCCTTCGATCATTTTCTCCAAAACCTGCGTCAATTCACGGCGTCGCGCATCAAGGTCATCCGTAGAGGTTACTTGTTGCAAAACAGCCAGCATATCAGCAAGCAACTCACCGAAAGCCTCGCTTTCAGCTACCGCCTTACTCATTTGTGCGACAAAATCCGCGTGCAGCTTTTGCATTTCTTCGCGCTTTTTGTCAAGGTGCTCGCGATATGCTGTGTTGACCTTGAGCTCGGTGATCGACTCACTATTTTGAACGGGTTTTTCGCTTGCTACACGCGCTTCCGGAGACACCTGGGATACCGGTGAAACAGGGATCGCTAACGACGACTGTGGTTGCCCGCCAAAACGTTCAACCACCGGGCTGAGCGCCTGTGCCAGATCACGACCACGAAAACCACTCGACCTTGCCAGCTCATCAGCAATGGCCTCCACAGAACGACTTAATGCACTCAACTCGGAAGTAGACAATGGCGGAATCAGGCGCAATTGCACTAGTCGTAAGTGCGTATGCAGGGGTAAATCTGCCGGTATCAACGAGATACAGGCTTCCATCAACATCTCTAGAAAACTGGCGTAAGCTTCTTCCGTCTTGCGATGATCAGCAGACACCGCAAGCAGCATCTGTTCAATATGCCCATGGATAATCGCCCCCGACGGCGACACTTTCATATCTTCCAACAACCCCAACACTTTATAAAGCACGGGTGACTCTTGGATACTTTTTTCATCACTGCCCATCACTACCCCTGTACATCAATCGTGCGTACGATGACATTCCGTTCGTGGTTCGAACTCACTCTAACATGCGCAATAAACACTCCCCAGGAACCTGCCAAATTTGGGTGAATACAGCAAGAGAAAACCATTTTGTGCCCATTTTTCGATCATTTTAAAACGTACATCAAACACATTCGACAAGGGTAATCGAATAAACGGTTCAAAAATGGATTTTTCGTAAAAGATTCCCAAGTCCGACAAGCCTGTGGCTGCACCTGCTTCTTTACTTTACTATGACTTATTGCAGCGCTCCGGCAACTCACTCAAAAATACGACTTGTGGTCACCATCAGGCGTGTAAGATACCATAATGATGAATCGAAATCCGTATTTATTTTACATCATCCGCCAGTTGATATCTGTAGTTAAATATACTGATTTTATTGTGAAAGCTGTCCGCTTGTGACATAACTTAACGGACCAAAGAAGGACAAAATCACTCCCAGATTCGAGGTATTTGACGTGAATATGACTAAAAGCGCAAAACGCACCATCAGTAGCAGCCTGCTACTCATGTTTGTTTCCATGGCCTGTTTTTTACCCGCAGCCCAGGCAACAATGATAGGCACAGGACAAATAATGGAGCATAGCCAAGCACAGCAAGACCGAACCCATGTCAAAGCTCTGCTGAACCGTACAGAACTGGCCGCACAACTGAAAAATGCCGGTGTTGACCCTGTGCAACTACAGGCCCGCGTTGATGCACTTACTGACGAAGAGGTCGCCTTGCTGGCCAACCAACTGGATCAACTTCCGGCAGGCAGTGGCATTCTTGGCACCATTTTGTTCGTTTTTCTGGTACTGCTGGCAACAGATATCCTCGGTTACACCGAAGTTTTTCCATTTGTGAAAAAGACCGC
>QIGJ01000077.1 GCA_003229995.1 Gammaproteobacteria bacterium
TTCTGAGGCAGCAGGTTCTTGATTCATTCCCAGGCCATCATTGATCCTGGCGCTCGTCTTGCCAAAGATGTCAGCGTCGGCCCTTTTTCTGTCATCGGTGCTGGTGTGGAAATTGGTGAAGGCACGATCATTGATTCGCACGTTGTGATCAATGGCCCCACGCGCATTGGCCGTGAAAATAAAATCTATTCTTTTGCCGCCATTGGTGGTGACCCTCAGGACAAAAAATACGCCGGTGAGGCCACCGAACTGGAAATAGGTGACCGCAATGTTATCCGTGAGTATTGCACCATCAGTCGTGGCACGGTGCAGGATGCGGGTGTTACCCGCATCGGTAATGACAACTGGATTATGGCTACCGTGCATATTGCCCATGATTGCCAGATTGGCAGTTACACCACCTTTGCCAACAGCACCACACTGGCCGGTCATGTGGTTATCGAAGATTACGTCATTCTTGGCGGTTTTACCCTGGTGCATCAGTTTTGCAAAGTCGGTGCACATTGTTTTACGGGCATGAACAGTGTGATCTCCAAAGATGTACTGCCGTTTCTGATGGTCTCCGGGCATATGGCCAAGCCACATGGTTTGAACACTGAAGGCCTCAAGCGTCGTGGTTTTTCCAGTGAAGCACTGAGCGAATTACGCAAAGCCTATAAAATTATTTATCGTTCGGGGAATACACTGACACAGGCGGTTGTCAAACTTGAGCCCATGGCAGAAAATTGCGATGAAATTGCCCAGTTGCTGATGTTTATCAACGGTACCACGCGGGGGATTGTGCGATAAATGTCAAAGTCACCGTTGCGATTTGGCATCGTTACTGGTGAAGCTTCTGGTGATTTACTGGGTGCTGGGCTTATTACCGCCATCAAACAACAATACCCCGATGCCATTTTTGAAGGTATTGCAGGCCCGCAAATGATCGCCGCAGGAGCCAGCAGCCTGTTCCCCATGGATCGTTTGTCGGTGATGGGTATTGTGGAAGTGCTGGGACGTTATCGTGAACTGTTGGGCATACGTCGCCAGTTGGCGATGCATTTCAAACAAAATCCACCGGATGCCTTTATTGGTATTGATGCGCCGGATTTCACGTTGGGTCTGGAAAAACAGTTGCGTGTCGCGGGTATTAAAACCGTACATTATGTCAGTCCCTCTGTCTGGGCTTGGCGGCAATGGCGGATGAAAAAGATTGCCGTGTCCACGGGTTTGATGCTCACCCTGTTTCCCTTTGAAGCACGCTTTTACCAAAAATATCAGGTACCGGTGCATTTTGTGGGTCACCCGCTGGCCGATACGATTCCACTTGTCGTGGACAAACAGGCAGCGCGACAGCCATTGAATCTGTCAACCGATACTGAAATCCTGGCTTTGTTACCGGGTAGCCGTTCCAATGAATTACATTACCTTGCACGACCGTTCATCGAAACAGCCTGCTGGTTGCAGGTGCGTCGTCCCAATCTGGAATTTATCGTGCCGCTGGTCAACAATGAACGACGCACTCAGTTTGAACAGGCTATGGCAGAAATCAAGGCACAGGGCAGGGAGTTGCCCCGGCTGACCCTGATCGATGGTCAATCGCGTGAAGTGATGGCTGCCGCCGACGTGGTGTTGCTGGCCTCGGGCACCGCTGCGCTGGAGGCCATGTTGCTAAAGCGGCCTATGGTAGTGGCGTACAAACTGGCACCGCTGACTTATTGGTTGGCCAAACGTCTGGTGAAAGTGGAGAATGTGTCATTGCCCAATTTATTGGCCAATGAAACCCTGGTGCCAGAATTGATTCAGGATGAAGCAACACCCGAAAACCTTGGACAGAAGCTGTTGGCCTATTTTGAAAATCCCTCGATAATCGATAATTTGAATCAGCGCTTTACAGACATCCATCAAACATTACGGCAGGACGCCAGCCAGCAGGCAGCGGACGCCATTTTGCAACAGATTGCACAAACGTCAAAGGCATAACGGGATATGGGGACTCAATCAACACTCGGTTTTTCTGATGCGGCATTGTGGGTGGCAGGGGTTGATGAAGTTGGACGGGGGCCACTGGCTGGCCCAGTGGTAACGGCTGCTGTGATACTGGATCCGGAGCGACCCATTTCCGGTCTGGCGGATTCCAAGGTGCTCAGTGAAAAAAAGCGTGAAGCTTTGTTTGAAGAAATTCAGATGAATGCTAAAGCCTGGGCCATTGGTCGTGCCGAAGTGGAGGAAATCGACAAAATCAACATCCTGCAAGCAACCATGCTGGCCATGCAGCGTGCTGTTGCCGGACTGGCAATACAACCCGGGCATGTGTTGGTGGATGGCAATCGTTGCCCGGAATTTCCCTGTACGGCCGAAGCGATTATCAAAGGGGATGGAAAAATACCGGCAATCAGCGCGGCGTCCATTATTGCCAAGGTGACGCGTGATCGTGAAATGGTGCTGCTGGATGCCGAGTATCCCGGTTATGGTTTAGCGGGACACAAAGGCTATCCCACCAAAGCACATATGGTGGCGTTACAAAATCTGGGTGTAACCCCTATTCATCGACGTTCTTTTGCGCCGGTACGCAGAGCACTAAAAAATACAGTAAAAATTGCTGAAAGTGTGGATTAAGGGCTCTTCGCCGAGAAAAATATGCTTTTGGGTAAAAAGACGACCCCATTGAGGAAAGTATTATTTTAAAAGCTGAATTATAAAAACAAAGAGCACAATACTTTTAATATAAGAGCTAACAAAAGCAATTTCGTGTCAAGTTAAATCCAGATCCTTGGGATCTGCAAGGAAGTAGTGAAATTGGATTAGGAATGGAACACAATAACTTATACAAATGTGGTGTTGTATGCGTTTCCACGCTAGAGCGTGGAAACGCAGCCATGGAATTGCGATTACTTTAATAAACCAGCTTGACTCCTTCTTTTGCTTTTATGTTTGGTTTTTGCTTTTCTGTTTGGCTTTTGGTCCGCTGTTTGACCTTACCGATCGAATTAATTAAATATTTATCAATGGTAATAAGATACAGTAGTATCGGTATAGAAAATATAACCGGAAGTAAAAAACGCGCCGCTAAACCACCAACCAGGGACACAGGAGACTTAATGATTTTTCTAATTCGAGTCATCCACTTACCACTGCCTTTAACCATTTTTCCTGCTACAGTTGAAATAGCAAAGGTAATCATTAAACCATAAATAATGAGTGCCATGTCACTCACAAACTGACTGAATACCGCCGGATCCGTAATAATCTGCCACACATTGACACCAAAAGACTGCTGTATAGCATAATTGACGCCATAAAACATTAAAACCAGTGACACCAATACTGGCAGACTTACCAGCATTAGTGTAAAAGCTTGCTGCAAGCTTAACGTTGATTTCAAAAGATGAAACACCGGTTTGAAAAACAAATTGGAACCCACTTCAAGATGTTTGTGAATCAACTCATCTTTGCGGGATATTTTTTCAATATACATTTCAAAATCCCACTGACCTTTTAATGTCGTTTTAGACTGATAAATTGCTGGCAATTTTAACAAATTGCTCTCCGACATTTGATAGCCATTTGCTTGCAGGCAGCCCGCTTCAATATCGGTAAACGAATCCAGGTCGGTGCGTATTTTTGATATTGCCCTTTGCATATCTTCATCAACATTAAATTCCTTTTTGCAAGATACAATGCCGTCCTTCATTTTAGGGCTGGGTTTATTCTTTAAAGGCTGGTTATTAAACTCAATATCTTTTGCAAATAAGCCTCTGGTCAAATGCATGTATGCGACATGCTCGGTGTAAGAATTTTTTGTGCTATTAACCATCTCTTCACGCACCCGACTGGTTAATATTGAGGTGGTGCTCATTAACACCTTTAGTAAACTGGTTTGCGGATTATCCGTAGTGTCACTTTGCCCCGACGCGTCACTGACAATAAAATCGCTACAGAGCTGACCTGAGTCTGAACAAAGTACACCTGCAATGCCCTGATTATCAAACACACCACCGTCAACTAGCTCTACGCGCCGGTCGAGATAAAGGTTAGAGATCGCAAGCGGTGGAAACAGGCAGGGCACTCCCGCTGATGCCGCGACTGCTTTACCTAACTTAAAGTCTTTTTCTTTGCGGCTTTCAATTTCTTTATAATAAACCCGACGATAACGATCTTTTTTATCCATGTCCCGAAAAAATTCATTACGCGGTGGCATCTCCCCCATCCAGGTTGCGGTAAAACACCAGTTATGTCCCGAGTTAAGCGTCGTTGCATTTAAAACAAGCACCGGCACCTTATGAATGCGTGATTGATTGCCAAAGGTTGTATCATTCGGATGAAATGTGTCGGTGGGTACGCCTTTCGGGTTAATGATTAAATCCGTCATGCCAATCGGTCGATTACCCACGTTAATTAATGGCGAATAAATATATTTATTGTATAACTCCCCAATGGCATCTGAGCGGGAATAATTCGGGAGCATCATTTTTAAGTTTTTCCAGGGGTTACAAAAAGTACGCATGCGCAGATTTTTTTGCACCGCTGCAAGAAAGTGACGCTCTAACTTTTCAACAATTTCAACGTAGTCACTGTCTTGTAAACTCGGTTCATTATTATCACCTGCGGTATCCGGTTTTGATTCCAGCAACTCTTTTAACAGTAAATAATAAGCTGCCCCCACAATGGAGCCACCGGACACAGTCGATATCACTTCAACATGTTTCAAAATGCCAAGCTCGGCCATTTTAGCTAATACACCAATATGATAGAAAGATGCGCGAAACCCACCCCCTGAAAGACACAAACCTAATTTGTTATTGGCTTTTATATTCATATGTCCTCTCCTCCTGGTTTTTTATTATCATTTAAGTCAAGAATTCCACTAAGGAATGGAACACAATAACTTATATCAGTGGCGCTCTGGTTTAGTCCGTATTTGTTCGTTCTGATTGCGCAAAAAGTGCAGGAATAGTGGCTCTTATTTTGAGCTTTTTCGATCGAAGAACGAGCAAATATGGGCTGAAGCAGAAATGCCCATTGCATAAGTTATTGTGTTCTATTCCTTTATTCAGACTATCAGTATGAAGATATAATGCGAGTGATATAATTCGCGAAATAAATGTAAAAAATTACCAATTTATTCATAAGAACCTGAAGATTTTCCTTATGTCAGCATTAAATTAAATAGTATTAAAGATATCCATCAAACCCCTTTATCCTGAGTAACTCCCCCATTCCTTAATGCCTTTTCTTTCAATACCGTTCCTATGGCTAAAATTTTTCCGGTTTAACGTCGTTGTCAAGTCTTGAATTTTTGGCGCTGACACCGGAGAATTGCCGGATGAATTTTGCCTTCGTTCATTTGCGCTTGCACACAGAGTATTCACTGGTAGATGGTCTGGTGCGCATCAAGCCCTTGGCCAAAGCGGTGGCAGAGATGGGGATGCCCGCTGTGGCAGTGACCGATCAGAGTAATCTGTTTGCCATGGTCAAATTCTACCGTGCCGCCATGGCGCAGGGCATCAAACCCATTATTGGCGTTGATCTCTGGCTGACCAGTGACGATGAGTCCAGCCAGTCGCATCGCCTGACCCTGCTGTGCCAAAACAATGATGGATATCGCAATCTCACCGAACTGGTGTCTCGCACGTATACCGAAGGCCAGCACCGGGGTATTCCGATTTTACAGCCAGAGTGGCTGGAGGGGCATTGCGAAGGTTTAATCGCATTGTCCGGTGGCCGTGAGGGCGATGTTGGCCGGGCGATGTTGGCCGGGGATGCTGCGCGGGTGCAGGCCTG
>QIGJ01000267.1 GCA_003229995.1 Gammaproteobacteria bacterium
TTGGCATCTGGTAAATAGTCTGTGGGATCAATGGCATTAATCATATTTTCAATTTTTGCGCTAAGATTTTTTTGTGCCTGTATTATGTCAGGATTATTTTCTATTTCACCATCGGGTGTGTCGCATTTAACAGTATTTACAGTATCGATAAATGTTTTTTGTAAGTCGATAAACTCAGGGTCAGTATGCAGTGCGGCAGTCTGTAAATAATGACTGGATACCAAGTGTAAGCGGTTCTCAATCCGACGTCCTTCCCGGAAATAGCCACGCATTTGAATTTGTTCAATGACCTCAGGTTTGTTTGGCGTGGAAACGTCATAAAAAATGGCGGTGGTGTAATCATTGACCGGTTGTGGATAGATCACAGTCAGACTTTCATCGGTTTGTGAAGGTGCATTGGTAATATAATAAGGTTTATCATGCCGGGCTAAAATGGTTACCCGCTGGTTTTCTTTGTCAAGGAAGAGGTTTAAGCCGCGTGCGCCCAGGTCTATTTTGGCCAGCGTGCTTAAGTCGCGAGGCGGGAATCCCTTCGCAATAATAAAGTGCCGACCACTAAGAATGTACATATTGCCTTGTCGGTCTGTTTTTACAATATCGCCTTCATTGACACCTGTTACCTGATTGTTTGTGTCAGAAACATCGCCGGGTGTGGTTGGAGAGCCATTGGACGCACCACCGGGCAAACCGGTTTCATCACTAACGCTGGGAGAATCAGCGCCGGGCAAGCTGGGTTCGAGCCTGTCGCCGTCTGAAGGGCAGTTGTAATAATTGTGGCGTGGGATTGATGCATAACGTTTGATTAATGACGTGGATATGTAATTTTTTAATTCATCGCAATCATTGACCTGTTGCAGGCGCAAAGCGGCTAATGGAACGCGTTGTATTAATTTTTCCGATGTAGATTCCGAGTTTGTAGACTCTGAATTTTCAGGATTGGAATTGTCGTTGGAACAGGCGGATGTCAGTAATATTAAAACGAGCAATCCTGACCATTTGTGCCATGCTACGTAATGTGTATTTTTTCTGAACAGCATGTTATCTCCCTCTTTGAATATATGGCTTTGTGTTTTTTTCAAGCCGTTGAAAAGCATATGACTGATTGATGGCGCAGGTGTTTAAAAGCCATTTCCCCCAATTGCTACGGGTATATTTTCCGCGAACATACGGTAATGGACGCTTAGGCTTATAAAAAAGGTTTCATTTAATTTTTTAGTATTGGGTTAATCAGGAGGGGAATAATGAATAAAAAGACTGAGGTACTATCTAGATCCTGCAAGTGCTCGCACTCACTCAGCACAAGCTCTTGATCCGTAGAGTGAGATGAAACTTTCGGTAATCACAATAAGGATTACGCTCAACGTTGTCATTCACTCTACGAATCAATATCGTGCACTGCGCAAGCACGATCACTTGCAATACACTTGCAATATCTAGGTGTAATTATAAAAGGTCTAAAGAACGCACATTTTTCTGATGACGTAACTGGCCGATTGGATACGTGAGTGAATGTATCGGGAAATTGTGAATGGGTAAAATGTTATTCGCGCGAGCGGGCACAAAAAAATCACGACGTGGCAGGCGCGTTGCTTTGCTCGAATCGTCATCAATTTTGGTATGCCTTTTAATAACTCGCTGACCGTGACGAGTAATGACTGATCGTTATGACAGTTCGTCAGTAATGGCGATTTGATTTTTTAGCGGGTATGCGCTATATATCGTCGAAAATTACGAAAAATACCTGTTTATGGGCTTAACTCGTCAAAGGTGGCGATAATGAAAATTTCCAAGCTGCTTGCCGATGAGGCTATTCTTACCGAGTTTGGTGGCCGTATTGCACGACGTCGGCTTGAGTTGCAATTGACACAAGCTAACCTGGCGGAACAGGCGGGTGTCGCCAAGCGTACCGTGGAACGCATTGAAGCAGGTGCTTCGGCGCAGATGGCCAGTCTGATCCGTATTTTCCGGGTACTGGAGTTGTTGCCAAATCTGGAATTACTGTTGCCCGATATTGAGCCGAGTCCCATGGATTTACTGCGACAAAAAGGCAAGGTGCGGCAGCGTGCTTCCGGTCAGCGGCAGGCAAGGCATGTTGCGGAAGAACCGCAGCCATGGTCTTGGGATGACGATACATGAGCCGCGTTGCCGAGGTGCGGTTGTGGGGGCGCAGTATCGGGGCAATATCGCTGGCTGACGGCGATGAAGTTGCCAGCTTTGAATATGATCCTGCTTTTATTGGCAGTAACATTGAAATTGCCCCATTGATGATGCCGTTGGCTAGCCGTGTTTATCGTTTCCCGGAGTTGTCCCGGCCGACATTCCACGGTTTGCCGGGTTTGCTGGCGGATTCTCTGCCAGATAAGTTTGGCAATGCGCTGATCGATGCTTGGCTGGCGACTCAGGGACGACAGCCGGATTCGTTTAATGCGCTAGAGCGTCTGTGTTACACGGGAGAGCGGGGTATGGGTGCTCTGGAATTCACCCCCGCCATTGGACCGCAGGCGCGGCAGGCAAACCAGATACAAATTGATACGTTGGTTAAACTGGCATCGCAGGTGCTTAACCATCGCAGCGATCTGCGCGCTTCTTTTGCGGATGCAGAAAAAGAGCAGGCGCTGGCTGATATTTTGCGCGTTGGCACTTCAGCCGGTGGTGCGCGTGCCAAAGCGGTAATCGCCTGGAATCCGATCAGCAATGAGGTATGCTCCGGGCAGGTGTCGGCGGGAGAGGGGTTTGAATACTGGCTGTTGAAGTTTGATGGTGTTATGGGAAACCAGGACAAAGAGCTGGAAGATCCGCAGGGTTTTGGTGTTATTGAATACGCCTATTACCTAATGGCAAAAGATTGTGGCATTGACATCAGCGAATGCCGTCTGTTCGAGGAAAACGGCCGACAGCATTTTATGACACGGCGTTTTGATCGTCTGGCCAGTGGTGAAAAACGGCACATGCAATCGCTGTGCGCACTGGCACATTTTGATTTTAACCTCGCAGGTGCCTACAGCTACGAGCAGGCATTGTTGGTGATTCGTCAGCTGGATTTACCCATGCAGACGATTGAAGAGCAATTTCGGCGCATGGTGTTTAATATTATCGCTCGCAATCAGGACGACCATGTGAAAAATATCGCTTTTCTGATGGATAAGTCCGGTACTTGGGTGTTGTCACCAGCCTTTGACCTCACATTCAGTTTTAATCCTGTTGGTCGATGGACAGCCAGTCATCAAATGATGCTCAATGGCAAACGCGATAACTTTACCCTGGCTGATTTCAAAGCCTGTGCAAAAACGGCTGCAATGAAACGTGGGCGTGCCGAAGCTATTATTCAGGAAGTTCAGCAAGTCGTATCGAACTGGGAGGTTTATGCTGAAGATGCTGGTGTACCACTTGTGTGGCAAGCACAAATACAAAGTGCTTTTCGGTTAAAAAAATTTGGTTAGAAAAAATCTACCCAGTGTACTTCTGATGTATTCCATCTGGTGGTTATTTTCCGAGCAGGAAAATGTTTGTTGTGGCTGGTAAATA
Source organism: Gammaproteobacteria bacterium (assembly GCA_003229995.1). Classification (GTDB taxonomy): domain Bacteria; phylum Pseudomonadota; class Gammaproteobacteria; order SZUA-152; family SZUA-152; genus SZUA-152. Next base: position 3,526 of record QIGJ01000267.1, read on the forward strand.
AGGAACGTACACGAAATAACTTCCCTGTTTGACGCTCGGATTTAGTGCGTATTCGTTCTGATTGAAGAACGGGTGAAGACGGACTGCCAAACAAGGAAGTTATTTTGTGCATGTTCTTAAGGCAGATATATCCCTGGTGTTTCAGGATAGTCAGTTTTTGGTTCTCAACTTTTAAGTTTCTTATACACAGAAGGCCTGCAAATGTTTAATCATAAATATAAACCGTTATTATTGATTATCGTAATACAATTATTCTTCGCTCCATCTGTGTTTTCGGGTAGCGCTTACACACTTTTTGAATCCGGGCAGGTACGTCCTTTAGCGATGTCGCCGGATGGCAAAAAACTGTTTGCATTAAATACGCCGGACAATCGTCTGGAAATATTCGGAATTGAAAAAAATGGCACATTAAAACATCAGCGCTCCATTCTGGTGGGTATGGAACCTGTTGCGCTTGCTGTGCGAAATAACGATGAAGTCTGGGTGGTTAACAGCATTTCCGACAGTGTCAGTATTGTTAATGTGGGTCTCGAAGCCGAGGAGATTATCAAAACCTTATTGGTGGGTGACGAACCCATGGATATTGTTTTTGCCGGAAAAGACAACAAGCGAGCATTTATTACCACGGCGCACCGTGGTCAGAATTCACCGGTTGACCCGGCATTAATCACACCGGGTGTAGGGCGCGCTGATGTCTGGGTTTTTGATGTCGATGACGTGGGTCATGATACCAGTCTGGGTGGTACCCCGCTGACCATCATCACCCTGTTTACCGACTCCCCTCGTGCATTAACCGTTTCTGCGGATGGCAGTAAAGTTTATGCCGCCGGTTTCAAGACAGGTAACAAAACGACGACTATTGCAGAAACAGTGGTGACCGATAATGGGGGGGTTCCGCTGGCCAGCCTGAATGTGGACACCAATGGTGATGGTGTGCCTGAAGCACATATGACCGATATGGCAGGCAATATACAACCGTTAACCGGTCTGATTGTGCAGCATAATGGCGAAAACTGGATTGATGAAACCGGTAAAGTTTGGGATCACCTGGTTAACTTTAACCTACCGGATAAAGATGTGTTTGTGATTGATGCTAATGCTGACGTACCCGTGGAAATTGAAGCGATTTCTGGCGTTGGTACCATTATTTTCAACATGATCAGCAATCCGGTGAATGGCAAGGTCTATGTTACCAATACTGAAGCGCTGAACTTGAAGCGTTTCAGCGGCCCTGCGGGCACGCTGCCTGCAACAACCGATGCACCCGCAGTTGATTACACAACCCTCAACGGACATTTTGCTGAAAGTCGTATTAGTGTACTGGATGGTGGCAATGTAACTCCCGTGCATTTGAATAAACATATTGATTACAGTGTTTGTTGTGATGACCTGCCCAATGATGAAAATGCCAGATCACTGGCACAGCCCATGGACATGGCCATCAGCAGTGATGGTAAAACCCTGTATGTTGCCGCGTTTGGTTCAGGAAAAGTTGGCGTGTTTGATACCACCCAATTAGAGAATAATACGTTTGTTCCCGATATTGCCAATCACATTCAATTAAGTGGTGGTGGCCCTGCGGGTCTTGTATTGAATGAAAAAAATAATCTTTTGTATGTGTTAACACGTTTTGACAATGCTATTTCAGTGGTTGATATCAACACCAATACAGAAATTTTGAAGATGAAGATGTACAATCCGGAACCTGCACATATCGTTAAAGGTCGTCAGTATCACTACGATGCCTCACTGACGTCCAGTCGAGGTGACAGTTCTTGTGCCTTATGCCATGTGTTTGGTGACATGGACCAACTGGCCTGGTCTCTGGGTGATCCCAGTGCTAACACGGTATTGAATCCCAGCGCCGCTGATTATCCTGGGGGTCCCAGTGAGTTGGCCATTAACCATGAGGATTTTGGTTTGCCGATAAGTCCGCATTTTGCGCCTGTTAAAGGCCCAATGATTACGCAGAGTATGCGCGGCATGGCCAACCACGGTGCGATGCACTGGCGTGGTGATCAGACAGGCGGCAATCTGGAAGCCGATGGCTCCCAGGAAGACAATGTGCAACCTGACATGGGCATCTATAATGAGCGCCTGGCATTCTCCAAGTTCAACAATACTTTTGTTGTGATCCAGGGACGCAGCACTCGATTGTCCACAGAAGCCATGAATGAATTTACTGATTTTGCACTGGAATTGATGTATCCGGCAAACCCGATCCGTCACCTCGATGACTCCCTGACACCTGCTCAACAGATTGGCAAGGATTTCTTTTTTGATACGACCAAAATAGTAGACTCGGGATTTAACTGTAGTGGTTGCCATATGGTTGATCGTGATTTCAATAAAGGCATGACTAGTAAACCGGGTATTTTTGGCACCAATAGCAAAAACACCTTTGCCTTTATTCAACAATTTTTGAAGATTCCCCATTTGCGTAACCTATACAACAAAGTGGGTATGTTTGGCATGACGAACAACCGCAAGTATCTGGCCGATGATCCCTTTACCGGAATGGATCCTACCTGGAACCCGGATGTACCGGAAGATTTCCAGAACATTTCCAATTATCTCTTCTTTGGAAATGACAACGTGCATATGGGTGATCAAATCAAAGGCTTTGGCTATACACAGGAAGGTAGCACGGATAGCATATTCCGTTTCCACAATACCAACGGTTTTTTACCGCGTGCGCCGGGAACGGTGAGTGTACTGGACCCGGGCAATCCTGATAATCTGCCCATTTCTCCTGAAGGAATGGAAATACGCCGTAACCTTGAGCAGTATATGATGGTGTTTTCCAGCAACTTCTTCCCCATTATGGGACAACAGGTTACGTTGACTATAAACAATGGCGATGTTGTTGGTTCGCGTATTGATCTGATGATTACAAGAGCTGATCTTGGTGAGTGCGATCTGGTTGCGCAAAAGAAAAAGCAGGGTTTTCTCTATCAGGGGGATGGTACTTTTGCACGGGATTCTCTGTATGAACCTCAAATTACCGAGGTTGCGTTGCGCAAAGAGGCCAAATATAACAATAACATTACCTATACCTGTACGCCCCCAGGGTCTGGTATGCGCATCGCGCTGGATCGTGACGAGGACGGCGTATTGAATGGTGATGAGCGGTGGGCGGGAACTGACCCGGCTGACCCTGGCAGTATTCCTACCAATAAAGTTCTGTTTGATATTTCTGCCTGGTGGACTGTTTATGGTCTGAGCTTATCTTTTACCACATCAAGTCGTCCGGAATTTTATAGTCCGAATATGGGTCATCCTCAAACAGTTCAGTCTTGGTAGAAGGCTCGCATAAAATAATACACCGCTCATTGCGCTGTTTGATTTTTTCTGCAACAGGCATAGGGACCAGTTCGTAAGCGTCTCCGAGTTTGGCGATAGCCAGACGACCAGCAATGAGGTGTGTGTGGACCTGTTCTGAAATATAAAGGCGTTTTACCACGTTGGCATCGGTAAAGTTATAAACCACATCGCCGCCACCATTCTCAACCCGGTTGGTTTCGATCAATTGTTTGATCTGGGCGGCAATGGCCTTGTGTTCGGCCCCCGCTTTTTTT
>QIGJ01000229.1 GCA_003229995.1 Gammaproteobacteria bacterium
CCTGCATCCATGCAGTCGTCAATCAGAACGAACGAAGTCGCACTAAATCCGGGCGCCAAACAGGGAAGTTATTTCGTGCCCATTCCTTATTGTATCAATTCCTACATGGGGGCCGGGTTTTGTGATTCCAAGCATCTGCCAGATTTGTTGTGGTTAAATTTGTTGTGGTTAAATTAAACAGCAAATAAAAAAGCACTCTCCGAATAACGGAAAGTGCCTTTAAAAAACGGCATCAAAACAAGTGGTGTAAAAATCAGAACTCGCGCCCATTCCACATACGGGTGCTCAAGCGGCGGTCTCCCGTATGACGGCGATCCGGAGTATTTTCAAAACGCACCATCTCCCGACGATCCCCTTTAATACGACGAGATGACTTACGCCGATCCGGCCCGGTGTACTGCAAAGGGACATCTTTCGCACCTTCAGGTTCGACCTCGTTTTCCCATTCATCTTTCGGTACCAGTTTCAGCTCCATAACATGCGGCCTCCGTTAATCAATATTGTCATCCAATTTGGCAATAATGTTAGCGTTTGATTATTTAATAGGCAACCTCTAGTTTCCGGTGATATCACCGTATTTTCATAAACCCAGAGGGGTATTAACAATCACATTCATCATTAATTTCCCCCTGAACTTTGCATAATCCAGCATATTAACCATTTTATATGGTCGGACTCTAGCTTCCGGTATGGATGCTTTAATTGTTACTATATAATCTCTTCTGATCGAATTTTTATCCGTCAAAATAATATGGATTATACACTAATCCTGTACCGAGACCAATCCTAAGCGCAACGACAACGTTGCTAGGCAGGTGTGATAATCCTCCCCTTCACACTGTAAAACCGGTGCGACCCGCATCTTTGCTTGGCTGGGGGAAAACACAGCACGCACCGTGTGACCTGCACCACGCACATCGTCCACACGCACAGGATAAATCGGACAGGCGGTTTTTTGTGCCAAGCGCACCACCCCACCCTTGAGTTTGCGATACCCTTGTGATTCCAGATGGATTCCTCCCTGCGGAAACACCGCCACCACCTCCCCTGCATCCAATGCGCGCAACGCTTCCCGCAACGCTCGTTCAGGCTGACGTTCACGATCCACCGGAATACAATGCGCACGCCGAAACAACCACTGCAATCCAAAACGCTCATACTCCTCGCGAGCGATCATAAATCGTAGCGACCGAGGACTGGCGGCAATCAGCAAAAATGGGTCCAGCCCGGAAATATGATTACACGCCAGCAAAGCACCGCCCTGCTCGGGTAAAGGAATCGGCTGGTATTCAAAACGATGCACATAACGACAAAACAACACAATAAAACCAACAATATGATTGTTGATGGCATCGCCCCAGTCCACAGTATTTGCCGTGCCACAGGCGCGTACAAAACACAGCAACAGCACACCAATGATGACCAATAAAATAACCGGAATTAATTCTGTCATGAAATATGAGACTTTTCGTTAAATACAGGCAATGCAACAGATGGCATAGAAACACCTGCTTCACAAACGACAAAAATCGGCAGTGACTGATACATCGTCAAGGAAGGAACACAGTGTAAACCAACACCAGCGAGGGCGTTATTTTTTCTTCTTTTTCTTCTTTTTTTTGCCTTTCTTTGCCGTACCACCATCGCCACTTTCTGCTCCGGCATCCTCCAGCACCCGGGCGATTTGTACAAACCCCCGCGTATTGGCATTTTGCAAAGCTGACACGCCGGTTTTGGATTTGGCGTTCACATCAGCGCCTTCGGCAACCAATGCCTGTACCACCGTGAGATTACCCCCAAAGGCCGCCGCAATCAGCGCAGTGGATTCCCCCTTATCCTTGGCATTTACATCGGCACCTGCGGAAAGAAACAGGCGCACCACCCGTTCGTTACCAAAATAGGCAGCACTCATTAACGGGGTTTTACCGCTGGCATTCGCCACGTTGACATCTGCTCCTTCGTTCAACAATGAGCGCACCATATCCAAGCGCCCTTGTCGGGCGGCATCGATCAATTCAACATTGATATCCCGCGCTGCCGTAGCAACAGACATACCGATCAAAATTGCAAAAAGGACGAAAAAAATTTGTCTGACCTGAATCATTTTATGCCTTGTTAACCAACGGGAGATACCCATTTTCTGTACAAACTATCGACCATTTTGTGAAAAATTTGAGATATCGGAGTAGCCGTGAAAAGTACGAATAAAAAAACCAACGTCAACGCAATAAAAAGGCCACTGGCACCATAAACTCCAGTTCCTGACGGGGATCGTTGTCCGGCATGGGAGGAAAGGGATTCGCCCTCTGCGCCATATCCAGCGCCGCCTTGTCCAGCAAACGATTACCGGTACGCTGTTCCAGGGTCACCTGTTGTGTTTCACCGGTACGATTAATCAGGATACGCAACACCGCCTCACCCTGAATGCGCATCCGCTTGGCACGACGTGGGTATTCTTTATGTTTTTCCAACCAGGCCACCAATAACTGTTCATAACGGGCGGTAGCGACCACATCCAATGGTGGGAGAGCAACAGGTGGTGCCTGCACTATTTGCTGTTGTTGTGGTATCGGTTCAGGAAGTGGCTCGCGCAGTGTTTCGACGGGCGTTGGAATGGGCTCAGGCAAAGGTGCCAGCTCTGGTAAAGGCTCAGGTTTTGGCTTTGCTTCAGGTTTTGGCTCTGGCTTTAATTCAGGCTTGGGTGGCAGAGGTAATGGCGGCGGTGTCGGTGTGGCCACGGTGTGCTCAGCCACCATGGCCAGCAGATTAACGCGCAGAGGCGGTATAGGAGGTTCGGCGGGGAGTTCAGGCTCTGGCAACGTCAACCACAGCATCACCCCCCCGTGCAGAGCCAAGGCAATCAGCAGCGTAATGCTCAAGTGTTGCGGAGTAATAACCATGGATTATGTCGCTACCGCAGAAATTATTGTTGCGTGGTGGCCAGCGCCACATCTGTGCCTCCCGCAGCGCGTATCTCATCCATCACTTGCAACAGCTGTTGCACCTGGGTGCTGGCATCACTTTTGAGAGTAATGGGCACGTCGGCGTTTTGTTTGATCAACGGTGCGATAGCCGCTCGTAACTGTTCCAGTTCTATACGCTCACCATTGAGCGCCAGCTGACCGGCCGGATTCAACGACACCACAATGGGCGTGATATTGCTCACCTGGGCGCTATTGGATTCCGGTAGCTCCAGTTCAATGGCCTCGGGCACCATGAAGGTACTGGTCAGCATGAAAAACACCAGCAATAAAAATACGATATCGATCAACGGCGCGATATCGAGATGAGAATGAATACGGGCGCGTCCCTCAAATTCCATGCGTCTCGTCCTCGATGCGTTCATCATCGTGACTGCCTACATGGGGTGTTTTGCCGAAATGGCGCAGCACCCGAATACTGGCGTCTTTCATGGCGGCGCGGACACGATCCACCTCCCCTTCCAAATAATAAAAAGCGGCCATGGCGGGAATCGCGACGGTGAGGCCAAAAGCAGTGGTGAGCAGGGCTTCCCAGATACCACCGGAAAGAATGGAAGGGTCAATCCGCGAACCTGCTGCTTCCAGACTCATAAACGCGACAATCATGCCAGTGACTGTGCCTAACAAACCTAACAGTGGGCTCAGGTGAGCAATGGAAGAAAGCCCACGCAACCAGGATTCCAGGTTGCGTATCTGCGCACTACCCACACGGCTCACTTCCGCTTCGACATCACCAGTAGACATGACTGGATCGGCACCGTAACGAATCGCACTTTCCAACACTTTGGCCACAGGGTTGTCATGCTGTTGCAGACTCTTGATGGCTTGCTCGTGCTCGCCGCGCTGCACGTCCGATACAATGTCATCCACAAATGCCAGACGACGCAGGCCGCTGCGATAAAACTGAAACAGTTTCAGTAAAATGATGGTAACAGCCAGAACAGACATGGCCAGCAGCACCAACATTACCGGCCCACCTTGTTGAAATAAATCCACTATATTCATAAATTCCAAATCACTTTTTTGAAAGGGCAATGAGTAGCAGCCAATACGGTTTGCCAGCCATAATAACAATCCATCTTTGAGGTAACGGAGCTATAACTCCATTTCAATCCCGGCATAAACAAACTGTGGTAAACCACCACGCGCGCCATGGGGCTGACGCGATACGACGTATTCTTCATCGAAGAGGTTTTGCACGCCGCCGAAAAGCTTCACGGCCTCACTGAGGCGATAAAAGGTAGAAACGTCAGTGGTAAAATAGCTATCTGTTTTACCATATCGAGCATCGAGGTTTCCGGCACCATTAACTTGATTTTCGACATTATTGGCACTGGTATAAGTCTCGCTCACATAATTCCATGAGATAAATGCACCCCATTTTTTTGTCTCTAAACCTGTGCCCAGGCTCAATGTCAGTTCCGGGATATAGGGCACTTTATTGCCTTTTTTACCGAAGCTAAAAATTGACTCTGCATCCGTGGATGATGAATCATTTTGTTGCTCGGCATTGGTATAGGTTGCACTCAAAAAAGACGGATTGTTTATTCCCCAATGGTTGGCAAGCCCTGCATCATACTGAAGTGCCAGTTCAATACCCCAGGTATCTACCTCGCCAAAACTTTCATCATTCCCCGTTCCAGTGCCACCGACATTATCGGTCACGATCAGGTCTTTAAAGGCAGTGTAAAAAAAAGTGCTTTCAGCCGAAAATGCCTGCCGGGCATTGGTATAACGTGTGCCAATTTCAAAGGCGGTGCTGGTTTCCGGGTCAAGGCCACCGCGCGTACCGCGTGGACTGGGAGTGGAATAACCCGTATGCACACCACCAAAGCCTGTCCATTGCTCGTTGAACTGATAAGCCGCACCCACACCATAAGCGCTGACGCTAAAGCCATTTTTTCCGTCCCGCCCTTTCGTACCACCTGCACCTTGCAGGGTACCTTTTGGGTCTTCGGAAGTCTGATTCAGCGTCTCGTAACGAACCCCCGGGATGATCGTTAAAGCACCTATATCGATGGTATCCTGAACAAACAAAGCCAGAGCTTCCGTTTTCTGAAAGCGATCACCCGCGCCGCCTAGTGTACCCGGATTTATTCCTGTGATCGTGCCGTTGATCGCCTGGGCGTAGTCATTATCCCACTGGAAACGCCTGACTTCGTCCTGGTGCAGACGAAGGCCAGCCATTATTTCGTGTTGAACCTCACCGCGACCAAAACGAAAATACCCGATAGTCTCAATACCTTGGCTGCTGTATTTACGATTGTTGGCACGTACACGTAAAGTGCATGCACTGTCACCTTTCAGACAATCCAGACCTTCATTATTTTGTGCCCCAGCCAGTGCTGCGGAGAGTCCTATCGTGTTGCCGTTAACATTGCGCAAGTCTCTGAGCTTGTACCAGTTACGGTTGAAATCAGTTTGGTAAAGCGTCGTAATAACATCAATATCATCCGAAGGGCTGATACTCCAACGCAAGGAAGTTTGTTCCTGTTCAGTCTTTATATTGTCGAAACGCGACGCTGCATAACGACGTGTTGGATCGGCGTTAAAATCGGCTTGGCTCAAACCAAGATAGGTCTCATTGGCATCCAGTTCACTGGTGCCATATTTGAATTCAAAACGCTGATACATTCCACTATCCGGCTCCCATGACAGTTTTACCATGGCATCTGTTTTATCAAAACCGGTGTCGTTACCATTGCGAAAATCGGCAGTCTCATCGATTTTTTTGAACCCATTATTCTG
>QIGJ01000366.1 GCA_003229995.1 Gammaproteobacteria bacterium
CAGTTCGCGGTTCAGTGTATTGACACTGGCATTCGCTTTGTCGATACTCAACCAAGCGATATTGTCAGCATCGGTTTCTAACTGGAAATGTTGATATTTTTTGTGTGTCATGGTTAAACCCTCTCCACCAGCATAGCGCCGCCCTGTCCACCGCCGATACACAAGCTGGCCATGCCGCGCTGTGCTTTATTGCGTTCCAGTACCTGTAACAAATGCAGTACGATACGCGCACCACTGGCACCCACCGGGTGACCAAGGCTGACGCCGCCACCGTCTACATTGAGTGTTGATTCGTCCAGTTCACCCATCACTCCCCGCATGTGCAATGTTTCCCGGCAGTATTTTGGTTCATTCCAGGCGGCGAGACAGGCCTGTACCTGCGTGGCAAAGGCTTCGTTGATTTCCCAGTAATCGATATCGTCTAACGTGAATTTGTGACGTTTCATAATGGGGGTCATGGCATGCACCGGACCCAGCCCCATTTGTGCTGGGTCTAGCCCCGCCCATTCACTGTCTACAATGCGTCCCAGCACAGGCAGGTTCCATTTATTCACCGCATTTTCGGAAGCCAGTAATAACAGTGCTGCACCATCGGTCACCTGCGCACTGTTACCTGCCGTTACTTTACCAAAGGGGCGGTCGAACACCGGTTTCAGGGTTCCCAGTTTTTCCACCGAGGAATCTGCCCGTACGCCATCATCGGCATCATAAAAATGGCCATGGGTATCGTACAGTGTTTCGATTTCGCCCATATGACCCGCCTCCTGTGCTGCGGTCAGACGCTGGTGAGAACGTACCGCGTAAGTATCCATTTTTTCCCGTGAAATACCGAAGCGGTGAGCGAGGATTTCTGCGGTCTGCCCCATGGAAAGACCGACCAGCGGATCACTGAGACCACGCAACAAGGCGATGATGGGTTTGAAATACGCGGGGCGTAATTGGCGCAATGCTTGTAGTTTGGCACCTGTTGTGCGCGCACGCGCCCAGCCGCCCAGCCATGCCACCATTTTTTCTGCCAGTAACACGGGAGCATGGCTCATGGATTCCACGCCGCCCGCCAGTATCAGGTTGGCATGGCCGTAAGCAATGTTTTGTGTTGCACAGTCCAGTGCTTGCATGCCGGAGGCGCAGTTGCGTTGTACGGTCCACGCTGGGGTGTGCTGGTCGCACCCCAGGCGCAGTGCCAGCAGGCGGGCGATATTTGCTTCGTCCGGTCCCGGCATCACACAGCCCATAATCACTTCATCGATATCACCCGGTTCAAAGGCTTGCCGCGCCATTAACGGGCGACCCGCACCCATGGCCAGATTAATGGCATTGAACATTCCTGGTTTGCCCCGGGCTTTTAAAAAAGGGGTACGCGCGCCATCCACCACATAAACGGGGCGTATCATTTTTTTCACTGGACCGGGGCGTTTTTTCTCACTCATGTATGGCTCCATTTTTTACGGCCCCGCCTTCCCGCCAGGGGAGGAGGGAGGGGTGGGTATTATGTTGTGTGGTCATCAGGCCTGTTTGCCGTGACAGGTCAGTGCTGTTTTATCAAATTCATCCACGGAAATAGCCTCTAACCGGGCTGCATCGGCGGCTTGCCACTGTGCAAATTCTTCGTCATTGATGACTTTTTTATTGGTTGCCTGTTGCCACAGTTCGGCTTCCGGTGCAGGCAGTAATTCTCCGTTTTTCACGGCAACACGCACTTTCTTTTCCAATGGCACCAACGCGATTTGCAACTCAAGAGCATGTTCGAGATTCGCCAGTGCCTGTCCCGGCTCCGTGGGGACATACAGTCCTCGGGTGAGCCGGTCGCGTGCGTCTGAGGGTGACAATAACAAATCCGCACATTGATGGCCGAGCTGATCTGTGGGCCCGGAAAACGGTTTGCCCAAGGGTAATACCAGAGCACGCAGTAGCCATGCTACCGGGCGATTGGGGAAATTTTTCAGCAGGCCATCAAGGCTGTGTTGCATTTCATAAAGTGCGTGTTCGCACACCCAATATAACAGTGGCAAATCTTCGGTGGGGCGATTCTGGTCTTCAAAACGTTTCAGTGCCGCAGAGGCCAAGTACAGGTAACTTAGCATGTCTGCGAGTCGGCCCGATAATTTTTCCCGGCGTTTGAGGCTGCCGCCCAGCACCAGCAGGGAGATATCTGAGACCAGTGCAAATACTGCGCTCATGCGTGTCAGTTGTTGATAACAGCGCCGTGACGGGCCGCGTACCGGTGAAGGGGCCAGTCGTGCGCCACTCAAACCTAACCACAAGCTGCGGGCTGCGTTGCTGATTGCGAAACCCACATGCCCGCTAAAGGCGCGATCAAACTCAGCGGCGTCATTTTCTGTCACTGCCTGCATTTCACGAAACACATACGGATGACAACGAATCGCGCCCTGGCCAAAAATAATCAGGCTGCGGGTCAGAATATTTGCGCCTTCCACGGTAATGCCAATGGGGATGGACTGGTACACCCGGCCCATCAGGTTTTTTGGCCCCATGCAGATGCCATTGCCGCCGTGAATGTCCATGGCATCATTCACCACAGTGCGCATATTTTCCGTTAGATGATATTTGACCACAGCGGAAATCACCGAGGGACTTTCGCCCAGGTCCACGGCCGCAGCCGTTAATGTACGTGCTGCGTCCATCATGTAGGTTAACCCTGCCACCCGTGCCAGCACTTCTTCCACGCCTTCAAAGCGACCGATGGGTGTTTTGAATTGTTTGCGTACCCGTGCATAGGCACCTGTGGCACGCGATACCAGCTTGCCAGCACCGGTAGACAATGCGGGTAGCGAGATGGAGCGACCGGCGGCAAGGCATTCCATCAGCATGCGCCAACCTTGTCCGGCGCATTTTTCGCCACCGATAATCCAGTCCAGTGGAATAAACACATCTTTGCCACGATTCGGACCGTTCATAAAGGCCTGATTCAGTGGGAAATGACGGCTGCCGATTTCCACCCCCGGCATGTTAGTGGGAATCAGTGCGCAGGTGATGCCCAGTTCTTCCTTGTCGCCCAGTAAATGTGCGGGGTCATACAGTTTGAAGGCCAGCCCCAGCACGGTGGCCACCGGGCCTAATGTGATATAACGTTTTTCCCAGTTCAGGCGGATGCCTAGAACGTCTTTTTCACCGTTAAAATCACCTTTGCAAATGACGCCACTGTCGGTCATCGCGGCGGCATCAGATCCGGCTTCGGGTGAAGTTAATGCAAAGCAGGGCACTTCTTCGCCTGTGGCCAGCCGTGGCAGGTAGTGGTCTTTTTGCTCGTCAGTGCCGTAGCGCAGCAGCAGTTCCGCTGGGCCCAAAGAATTGGGCACCATGATGGTTACTGCGGCAGTAATGGAACGGCTGGAAATCTTCATCACCACCGAGGAATGCGCCAGCGCGGAAAATTCCAGGCCGCCGTATTGTTTGGGGATGATCATGCTGAAAAAACCGTTGTCCTTGATGTAGGTCCAGACTTCGGGTGGCAGGTCACGGTCTTCCTGGGTGATCTGCCAGTCATCGATCATCTGGCACAGGGTGTTGGTGGGACCATCGAGAAAGGCACGTTCTTCCGGGCTGAGTCTGGGTGCGGGTGTTTCCAGTAATTTTGACCAGTCTGGTTTGCCGGAAAACAGCTCACCATCCCACCACACGCTGCCTGCTTCCAGTGCCTCGCGTTCGGTGTCCGACATAGAGGGCATGACTTTGCGGAACATGATCAATACGCGATCACTTATCAGGGTGCGGCGCAGCATGGGCAGATTCAACGGTACGGCAATCAGCAGAAATACTGCCCAGTACAGGGTTTGTACCAGAGCACTGGCCTCACTCCAGGTGCTTGTTGCCAGCAATACTGCGGCGACCACGACAGTACCGGCAATCAATGGCAGGCGCAGATAAAACACTGCCCATAACACGGCAATAAACAGACTACTCCAGACAATGCACATCACAGTCCTCCCGGCGTTGCCGGTTTGCTTTTAGGTGGGTCGGGTTCGGCAGCATCGTGCTGATCCGTCTTGTCTGCCGGATCAGTCACCATCACTGGTGCGGCACCATTTTCCCCAGGGATAAAACATTCATTTTCATCATTGCAGATCACGCCTTCAGTGTCCCACGGCAGTTGGCGATATACCGCCAGATCATCCAGCCCCAGTATCGGGTATTTGATGATTTCAAAATAGGGGGATGTATCAAAGTCGCGGGGTACATATAACCGCGTGTTGCGTTTATAGAGTTTGATCTTGCCGTCTTCCGAACGATGCACCACAGGCATGATGGGAAATTGCACCGAACTGAAGGCGGTGGCGATCATCGTCGAACATACGGTACGGGAGGATGACCCGATGTTGTGTTCAAACAGGCTGGAACGCCAGCGCCGTGGCAAAAAACTGTAAGGGAATAAAAAACGGCCAAGATCCAGGATTTGCCGTACATCATAGTCGCGCCCCAGGTGTTTGGCGGCAAAGTTCACCACCCGTCGAGCATCATTACGCGACAATCCCGTGGGTCGGCAAATACGCAGATGATCCTTCGCATAATGACTGAGCGGACTGACAATGGTACCTTCGCCTAATATGGGTTCAATAATCAACGGGTCGTTGGGATCGCCATCGTACAGCCAACTGACGTGCTCCCGGGTGGTTTCGTCTTCGATATCGTGCAAACGACCGATGTACAGTGCTGCGTGTGTCCATTGGCTTTGAGTGATGGTTTTGATTACATCGCTGACCCGCGACTGGCCTTCTACCAGCAACACATCGCAGGGACGCATTTCGAAACTGAGGCGGTCAAAATTACACTGTGGCGCTCCCGTAAGGGGACGTTCGTCGGTTAACCAACGGACAATCCGGCCACCCATCCAGCCAAATGGATTTATCACGTTGTAGCCACCTGATCATGTTGGCTTTTATTGTTTGTCATGTCTGATAATCATAGTGCGTGGCAAGACCTTTTGCAGTGGCATTATTGCTTTGGCGATGTACTAGATTCAGGAGTATCTGCAAAGTTGCAATTATCACTGAGAATGGCGACCAAAAAGCCGTTTTCTTCAATATCAAAACAGCCTGGACGGTATGCCAGGATTATATTTTTCAGGTACGTACTGGTAGTGCCCGGTTATTTTATAGTCAAACAGCATGTCCTCCAGCTTGGGGCCCGCACCAATGTTATGAGCGATGAGAGGGTGACCACTGCCTGATGACATTTGATCAGTCACTATGCCGATATGCGGCAGGTTACCCGGCAGCATCCAAGTGACAATATCACCCGGTTTATAATCTTGGGCATTATTGGTTGTCGGTAATTGCGTGCCGTGCCTCGTGAAAAACACTTGCAGATTCGGGACGCGCCGATGGTCGATATTACGGTCTGTGGCGTTCAATCCCCAGATGCGCGAGGAAGGATAGTCACCGAAATGACTGGCCATGTCTTCATGGACCAAACGTTGTAAATCAGTCCCTATGGCACGATACGCACGGATGATGACATCGGTACATACGCCGATGCCAGAAGGCACATCACCATTCGGGTAGGGGATGGAAAAATAAGCGCCATCGTAACGCACGTCATGTTTTGTGCGTTCAATCGCGGCATTTACCAGCGCATTCTCAAAATTGCTGCTGACGGAGCTTTGAGAAAAAACCACAAGAATGACGAAAATACATTTTTTGATCAGCTTGTTAGGAATGGGCAGGTAATAATTTCCCG
>QIGJ01000248.1 GCA_003229995.1 Gammaproteobacteria bacterium
TTGCGAGCCTCTTCCGTGACTGTTTTATCGAAGCCGACGTCTTCCATAGTGCTGCCCACCAGCACCCGGCCATCGCGTCGGGGAATAGCATAATGCCCCCGCAACAACACGATATGCTGCAATTGACCGGGCTGCATACGGAATAAAATCATTTGTCCACGCACGGGTATTACGGGTACCTCCTGACCCAGTGCTTTGAGCAGGATGGCACTCCAGGCACCGCAGGCGACGATGACCTGATCGGCCGCCACTTCGCTGTATTCTGTTTGTACCCCTCGGATGCGGCCTTTTTTGGACAACAGGTGTGTGACTTCAGTGTTTTCTGCCACATGGACACCCCGCAACCGTAAATCTTCACGCAACGCCTTGATTAACAATGGGTTGCGAATCTGTGCCACTTGCGGCATCCACAGGCCGGACGGATGGCTCGCAGGTAATGCAGGTTCCAGGCGCTGGATTGTACGGGCGTCTACCGTTTGCACATCGGCATCACAGGTTGGTGCCCAGGCCAAAGCCGCCTCGTGCTGGTCGCCATCGAGTATCAACAGCCCGTTTTGCGTCCACTCTGCATCAATGCCTGTGGCTTGTTCCAGCTCTTCAACCAACTGGCGATAACGAGTTTGGCTCCAGGTTGCCAATTCATTCACTGCCGTAGGGTATTTCCAGGGGTACAGGGGTGAAAGTATGCCGCCGCCCGCCCAGGATGATTCCTGGCCCAACTGGCCGCGTTCGACAAGGACTACTTTTGCACCATTGGCACTCAGTGTGCGCGCTGTCAGCAGACCGATAAGGCCGCCGCCGATAATTAAAAAATCCGTCATGGTTGTGGTTTTCCATTCCTTAAGTGCTGTTTTAACACAATTTTTGGAATCCCCGTTGGGTGCATTTTTGACCGGCCAATTGACAGGCATCACGCAAGCAATCCGCCAACGGCAAGCCAGCCAGTTTGGCGTGAATGATGGCTGCATTGAATGTATCACCCGCACCCAGAGTGTCTACCACGCGAGGTAAATCTATAGCCGGGCTGTGCAATACCCTGCCTTGCTGACCCACCCCCCAGGCTCCCCGCTCGGCCCAGCTGCAAATGTGTTCTGCGGTGGGTATTGTTTGCTGCTGTGTCTGCAAGAAAGCGACAGGGTCATTCATTTCGTTATCCGTTATGCCATGGGGTTGTGCAGAGTTGTGAGCATAGTTGCGCGAGTATAACAACAGCTTTGTGCCTTCATACAGGGACTCAATTGCTTCACGCGGCTTTTCGATTTCCACCGAACGTGGCACTGCAGGAATCTGTTGTTGGGCAATATCGAGCATAGCGCGGGTTTGTGTCACATTACGTCCCTCGAAGTGCAGCCAGTCAAAACCGGTGAGATCAATTTGTTGAAAGGCTGTCAGGCTGTATTCGGGTAAATCACGATAATGCACAATGGTGCGCGAGCCAGTGCGCTGGTTCAGGGTGATATACGACGTTGGCGAATGCCCGCTCGCGACAACCTGTACAGCATCCATATTCACACCGTAACCCGTCAGGTCGTCACGGATAATCACGCTGCTGGCGTCGTCTGCCAGGGTACCGGCCCAGCTGCATTGGTGCCCCAGTTGTTGCAAAACCACGGCAGTATTGCAGGCATTGCCACCCCGTCGTATGGCTTGGGCGCTGGCGCGCACTTTTGCATCTTCTTCAGGATAGTCATCCACCGTGTTAATAATATCGAGGGTCGCAATGCCCACTATTAACACGCGCGCCATGGGGTGATCAGGCGTTCTGTTTCGGGTTTGCGGACGAAGGTGGTTCGTCAGAGGATGTTGAACCACCTGCTGAGCGTAGTGGTGTCAGTGGCACATACACGGAAAAATAATCCAGAATCAACCAGCCCACCACCATTGCCAGCAGGTACCACAGCGAATCCAGATAGGCGAGATAGCCAAACAGCACTACATCCCACACATAAAAGAAATATAACGCGGCCAATACGATGGGTTGTGCACACACCCGGCCAGCGCATTGTTTGCATTGCAATACCGCCCATTTACCCGTGAGATACTTGTGCCACCAACCGAAGGTTTTCTGCTCACAATGCGGACAAGGAATTGAAGCCATATACAAAATTACTCAACTGACAATTGCAGAATATGCATAGTAACTGAGCTGTCTGCAATTGCCTATCCGTCTGGAAGCGCTCTTTAGAGCTGGAATTTGTGTTTTACAAATTTTTGAAAATGCGTCTTGGCATCTAAGTTTGTGGGGCTATCGTTGTTAGCGGAACTTGCTGACGGAGCATCTCAGGACAATACCTGACTTTAATACTCAGGTAATATGAGTTACACTCTAGCGCTGATCCAGAGTTTCCCGTGTTACGGGCGAGATCATTGTGATTATTTTTGGTGAATTATTCAGTGCAAAGCTTAGTGAGGTTATGAAACCAATGGACGTTTTGGAACGTATTAAACAACAAGTTGAAGGCAGCCCGGTGGTCATTTACATGAAAGGGACTCCGCAATTACCGCAGTGTGGTTTTTCCAGTCGCACCGCTGAGGCATTGCAAGCCTGTGAACAGGAATTTGCTTATGTCAATGTGTTGGCCGATCCGGAGATTTTTGAAAATCTGCCGCGTTATGCCGACTGGCCCACTTTCCCGCAGGTTTACATCAATGGTGAGTTGATTGGTGGCTGTGATATCACGCTGGAATTATTCCAGCAGGGTGAATTGAAGAAAATGGTGACAGAAGCAACGGAAAACGCGAAAGCCACTTAGGAACATGTTCCTTAAATGTGAATTAAGCGCTAAAAATTTTAAAAAAAATCGCCGTAGGGGCACCCCTTGTGGGTGCCCAATGTATGCCAGTAGCACCAACATTTGGGGCAACGAACACCAGGGCAACCACAAGGGATTGCCTCTACGGTCATTAAAGACTGACCGTTTTCGCATAACACCACAACTCACATTCTGGCTGAGGCCTGTGTAATACCCGTAACTCATAGCATTGGCGGAGAAAATTAAATCGGGCTGCCGCCCAGTTCTTTCCAACGATTGACAATGATGCAAAATAATTCAGCGGTTTTTTCTGTGTCGTAAACGGCGGAGTGTGCCTCATTGTTGTTCCATTCGATGCCAGCGGCGGCAATGGCGCGAGCCAGCACCGTTTGGCCGTAAACAAGTCCTGCGAGCGTAGCGGTATCGAAGGTGCTGAACTGGTGAAAGGGGTTGCGTTTAATACCGGTGCGTTCTACAGCGGCCTTGACGAAGGCGAGATCGAAGGACGGGTTGTGACCAACAAGAATTGCCCGTGAACAATGACTGCCTTTGAGTATATTGCGAATGGGTTCAAATATTTTTTTCAGTGCTTTGCCTTCGGGCTCAGCGATGCGCAGTGGGTGATGTGGGTCGATGCCAGTGAAAGCCAGTGCAGAGGCTTCCAGATTAGCTCCAGGGAAGGGTTCGACGTGCGCACTCACGGTTTTACCGGGATAGACTAATCCTGTTTCGTCCATGTGAATGGGCACGGCGGCAATTTCCAGCAGGGCATCGGTGTCGGCATTAAAACCGGCTGTTTCCACGTCAACCACCACGGGCAAAAAGCCACGAAAGCGGCGTGCAATACCTTTGCCTGTCGGAGTGGGTGTGGTGAGTTCTTCAGAGCTTTCTGGGGCGTCCGGTTTTTTTGTCGGGTATGTGTCCGGAGGGTCGCTTGGAATGTTCATAATAATTTCCACGCCAGTGTTTTTCCGGCAAAAAACGGCACCAGTGTTTTGTTGCCAAAAGTCATTTCATCCGCGAGAGTATGTTCGCATCGTTCTAAAGTAACATTGCCGGTATTACGCGGGAGACCATAAAAATCCGCACCAAAGTGACTGGCAAAACCTTCCAGTTTGTCCAGCGCACCAGCATGCTCAAAGGCAGTAGCATAAAACTCCAGTGCGGCATGAGCACTGTAAATTCCGGCACAACCACAGGCGGATTCTTTTGCCCCTCTGGCGTGTGGGGCGCTGTCGGTGCCGAGAAAGAATTTCGCTTTGCCGCTGGTGGCCGCAGCGACCAGCGCCTTGCGATGGGTTTCGCGCTTGAGTACGGGCAGGCAATAATTGTGCGGATGCATGCCGCCGACCAACATGGCATTACGATTCAGTAACAGGTGTTGCGGTGTGATGGTTGCCGCAATGTTATTGCTGCTCTCCAAGACAAAATCGACAGCATCCTCGGTGGTGATGTGTTCAAACACAATTTTCAGATCGGGAAATTGTCGGGTGAGGGGGATGAGTTGTTGCTCGATAAACATTTTTTCACGATCAAACACATCGACCGCAGGATCGGTCACTTCTCCGTGTACTAGCAACGGCAGACCGCAGGCCTCCATGGCGGCTAATGCAGATCCGGTTTTTTGCAGTTGGGTGACGCCGCTGTCGGAATTTGTGGTTGCACCCGCCGGATACAGTTTGATGGCAAACACCACGCCGCTGTTTTTGGCGCGGGAAATTTCGTCCGATGAAGTGTCATCAGTGAGATACAAGGTCATCAATGGTTGGAAATCACTGTCTGTTGGCAGGGCATCCAGAATGCGCTGGTGATAGGCCTGCGCCAGTGTTGTTGTGGTTATCGGTGGACTGAGATTGGGCATGATAACGGCACGGGCAAACTGCCGGGCAGTGTGGCCGATGACGGCCGCCATGGCTGCTCCATCGCGCACATGCAGATGCCAGTCATCGGGGCGTGTTAGCGTAAGTTGGGTGATGGATGAGCTCAAGTGTGTGATTCCAGCCTAGGAGGATGTTCGGAAAATACGCACATTATGCCATGTTTGCTGCTGGCGCAGTGCGACGTGTCGGGTGACAATGGTTTATTTTATGCTTTGGAGGTTTTGTGCGTATTCCTCGAATCTACCAACCCCTGTCGCTGATCAGTGGCCAGACCATCAAACTGGATGCTCAGGCGATGGTGCATCTCACCAAAGTGTTGCGCCTGCAAGTGGGTGATGCGTTGATACTTTTTAATGGTGAAGAGAATGACAAGGGTGAAAGCGGGGAGTTTGCAGCGCGCGTGAATGCCGTGGAGCGGCGTTCAGTTCTGATTGAGGTGGGTGAATTTATGGCGCGTTCATCAGAATCACCGTTGGAGCTGGTCTTGTTGCAGGGCATTTCGCGCGGAGAACGTATGGATTTCACGGTACAAAAGGCAGTGGAACTGGGTGTGTCGCGCATTGTGCCGGTATTGAGTGAGCGCACGGTGGTGAATCTTAAGAGCGACCGGCAGGAAAAGCGTCGTAGGCATTGGCAGGGAGTGGTACACAGCGCTTGTGAGCAGTGTGGTCGTAATCGGGTGCCGATGGTGGAGGCGGTGAAATCGTTTGCTGTGGCGATTGCCGATGTGGCAGAAACGGACAGCCTGAAACTGGTGTTGCATCACCGTGCTGAGACAGATCGCGCTGCGTTACCAGCACCCCGGGGAACGGTGAGTTTGTTGATTGGTCCTGAAGGCGGGTTATCGGCGCAGGAAATTGCGGCGGCGGAAGCCGCAGGCTTTGTGCCATGGCAACTTGGCTCACGGGTATTGCGCACGGAGACTGCGGCACTGGCAGCGATCTCCGTACTACAGTGGCGCTGGGGTGATTTTACTGCCGAGGCGAAGCTCAAGTGAACATGTTGACATTTTTACGCAGATTGCGTTTTTTGTCGGTGCGGCAGCGGCTGGAATGGTTTCCCCCTTTTTTTCTGATGCGTGTGAAGGTATTGGAATTAACGGACGATTGGCAAACCGTGCGTTTGCATCTGCCACTAAATGCCTTTTCGCGCAACATGAGTAACAGCATGTTTGGTGGCTATCAAGCCGCGTTGGCCGACCCCATTGCTGCTTTGGCTTGTGCGCATCGCTATCCAGGACACGAGGTGTGGACGCGCGCCATGCACATTGATTTTGTTGCCGAGGGCAATAGTAACCTGGAGTTACGTTTTGAATTTGATGCCGCTATCGACCAGCACATTCGTGATGATCTTGCGGCTCGTGGCCGTAGTACCCCGCAGTTTGAATATGGTTTTTATCGACAGGATGATGTGTTGTGCAGTCGGATAATTAATACCGTAGCGATTCGTCCCAAGGGATATGCTGCGCCTTCCGCAATCATAGGGAACGAAAAAAGAGGGTCGCTTGAAGAGTGAAAATTCACTCGCAGTTTCTGTTATGGGAAGAGTCATAACTGAGGGGTGATGATTTAAGGGTAATGTCGCTGTGATTGGGATGTAGCATCGTTAATGAGTCACAAATGACTGTCATTTGCAGGGATTTTCTGACAAAATTCGCGGCGCGCTACTGGCAGGGTTGAGGTCGGGTTGAGTCAGGGCGAAAAGCACATGAGAAGGACTTAAGGGAATAAATAAAGGCAGGCGTTAGGCAGCATTCTCAGATGCTGAGGGGTGTCCGCTAATAACATAGGATGAAAGACATGCGTGAACAAGACACATTTGCTAGTCGATTGACCCAACTGATTCGTGAACACAGTATTTCCCATGCAGAAATTGGCCGTGTGGTGGGTGTTTCCGGCCAGGCCGTGGGCAAGTGGGCCAAGGGCGGGAACATCGAATACGACAATCTTAAAACCGTGGCAACTCATTTTGATGTGAACTGGATCTGGCTGCGTTATGGCGATGACGCAATGACGTCCTTCAGCGAACGTCGTACCGGTAGCAAAGTGCGTCGTGCGGTGATCAAGTCTATCGTCGATAATGAGCAACGTATGCGCTTGGCACTGGAAGTTGCCACCATCGGTACCTGGGATTTCGATATTGTGGATGACCAGATTGTATTATCCGATGTCACGAGAAAGTTGCTGGGAGTCGGCAAGAACGGTTTTCGTGGTAACAAAAACGATTTGTTGGGGTATGTTGCGGTGGCGGATCGTACCCAGATGGACACAGCACTGACTGAGGTGATTGAAAGCCGGGAAACAGATTTTGATGTGACCCACCGACTCACTCATGGTGCAGGATGTGTACGGCAGCGTGGCAGGATGATTGAAGATGACACAGGGCGTCCGCTGCGCATGATCTGTGTTATTACTGCGGCGGAGTCCTGACTCCGTTTGTCCGTGCGGTGCCTTGATCGTGCATTACCTGGGTATTAAGCGCTGATATTTATCGTTAATTTATTGTTTTTAATAGAATTATATCTGTAATTTGCGTTGGGGTCCGCGCGGTGATGGCTTGACCTGTGCTGGCAAAACAACGATCATGTGCGGCTCTTTTTTGTTGCCGCGACCTCTGCTTATCTTCGTCAAAATCACTTTGGCGGGGTTCGAGTGTCCTGGCCAATCAAGCAGGCACGAATTTCTAAAGAGGTTGGAACATGTCCCAGCAAATACAAACGTCGGATGTTGATGTTACAGAAACCCTGGAATGGGTGGAGGCATTGGCTGCGGTTATCGAACACGAAGGTGTTGAGCGCGCCCACTTTTTGCTTGAGCAACTCATTGACAAGGCGCGGCGTTCCGGTGCCAATCTGCCATTTTCTGCCAATACCGCCTATGTGAATACCATTCCCACGCACCTGGAGGCTGCACTGCCGGGTGATCAGGCCATCGAGGATCGCCTACGTTCCTACATTCGCTGGAATGCCATGGCCATGGTGGTCAGGGCCAATCGCAAGAGCAGCGAACTGGGTGGGCACATTGCCACCTTTGCGTCGGCGGCGACACTGTACGACATTGGCTTTAATCACTTTTGGCGTGCGCCCAATGCGGATCATGGTGGCGACCTGATTTTTTTCCAGGGGCACGCCTCGCCGGGTATGTATTCCCGGGCCTTTCTTGAAGGTCGTTTGACAGAAGAGCAACTGGATAACTTCCGTCAGGAAGTGGATGGCAAAGGTTTGTCTTCCTACCCGCACCCGCATCTGATGAGTGATTTCTGGCAATTCCCCACTGTGTCCATGGGGCTGGGGCCGATTATGTCCATTTATCAGGCACGCTTCATGAAGTATCTGCAACATCGGGGGCTCACCAATACCGAAACCCGTAAGGTGTGGGCATTTATTGGCGATGGCGAAACCGATGAGCCGGAGTCCCTGGGGGCCATTTCACTGGCTGGCCGTGAAAAACTCGACAACTTGGTGTGGGTGGTGAATTGCAACCTGCAACGTCTTGACGGCCCGGTACGCGGCAACGGCAAAATCGTGCAAGAGCTGGAAGCCAACTTCCGTGGCACCGGCTGGAATGTCATCAAGGTATTATGGGGCAGCTACTGGGATCCCCTGCTGGCCATGGATAAAGAGGGTTTGTTGCAACAGCGAATGATGGAATGTGTGGATGGTGACTTCCAGAATTACAAATCCAAAGATGGTGCTTTTGTGCGTGAGCACTTTTTTAATACACCCGAATTGAAAGCCATGGTGG
>QIGJ01000134.1 GCA_003229995.1 Gammaproteobacteria bacterium
CCTGATGGTAAATTACGAAGAAAATGACGGCGGTGATTTAAATGCGGTCGGTGTTACTTTTTAAGTCTTCCTTGTCAACACCAACAAAAGGATGGGGTACCTACCGGGTATCCCTCCGTTGTTGTGTGTCGGTTTTCTGCATGAAAAAAGGGGGAATACCCGATGCAAGACCGGGATGTTATTGCATACACATCCCTTAACAAAAACCCAAGCCACAGCTTTCTAACGAGGCACACATATTTCCGCAACTTCCGCAATTTTCATCATCCCTCATCAAATCCACTTCACAGCCATTCGCCACCTGCCCATCACAATCACTGTATCCGTTGGAGCACTGCGTAATTGATATTTTGCCAGCATCGCAGATACCCATGCCATGTTTTACCAACAAGGAAACATTGTCATCTACCGTACCACTGCAATTGTTATCAATACCATCACAGACTTCGATAGCACCAGGATAAATTCTGGCATTGCCATCATCACAATCCAGTGCAGCAACCACACCATCACCATCGGCATCTTTGCATTGCGGATTATCACTGGATGCTGCGCATAATGGCTGCGCGGACGTGACAGCAATGGATGCATTCCCTCCTCCAGAAGCCATACCCTTGCGATCACAAAAGACAATCACACCCAACTCGGAGGCTTGTCCTGCCAATACCTGAATACCTCGATTCTGATTCAGCAAGCGGTCGCCTTTACGGTAGAACAGAGTGTAACTTCCTGCACCTAAACCGTCGAGTTGAAACTGCCCACTCTCATCCGTAATGACGGTAAACATTTTTCCTGGCACATAAACCTGCATGCCATCCAACCCACCCAGGCCACAATAATTAACCGTACCACGAATCGACCCCTGTGTTTCGTCTGCCAATACCACCGCAACGGAAAACAAAAACAACGTGACAATACAAAACCGGTGAAAAAATGAACGCATAGAATTGACCTTCCTAAACTATTTGAAAAAGGGGCGAAATACGCTGGGCCAGCCACCAAACCACGGCACACCACGGCGGCTGCCGGACTATAACAAACTCGCCTGATACTGTCTTGCGTCTCAACATTCAACCCGTATTTTGGCTATACTTGGTCATATCATTCAAGTCGGCAAGGAGGTTCACATGACCTCGGTAACCACGGTGGCTAACGATAGCGCAGCCCTCCACACCACCAAAACCAACAACCGCAATGTCAAGGAAACACAAGCTTACCCGGCCACACAGGCGGTGAAAGCACACGGGAATGCGGCTCCTGTACCCCAGCAAAACGTAAAACGGAACCAGCGTCAGAGAAGGAAACAGGAGCGTCGCCAACAACAAAAATCCATACTGCTTGATACACGCAGCGGCCATGACCGACGCAATATCGACAACGCCCAAACGGTGACAACCGAAAACGAACAACCGGTTACTCACATTGATGTGTATATTTGACCGATGGCACCAGATATGCCGCAAAAGTATGCCTCATGAAAAGGAGGCTCTTGCTTATTTTTTGCGTGTTGACACATATAAACCCGGAATCCAGGTTTTGTGAATTTTAGTGGTGGCCGCCAGATCATCATTTGCATCATCGACAAAACGAAAATGATTAACGCCAAAACGAACCACATCGTTATTTTTTAGCGGGCAGACATCAATGCGTTGATCATTCACGAATGTGCCATTGGTACTGCTACAATCTTCAATAAAATAGTCAAACATATTTGTCTGGTCAGTGACATGCCGCGCCTCAATCAGCGCATGATGTTTGCTGACCAGTTCGTCATGAATCGTAATATCATTTTCCGTGCCACGACCGATGCGCGACACAAGGCTCTCCAGCCGCAGTATCACACCTTGCGCATTGCCCTTGAATTGTATGAGCGCCGCCATATCATTATTCCTGTAGATCAGTCCGTAAGGCTACACGCAATATCAACAAATTTCAGGTCAAACTAAAAATAGGCATTCGATGAGACCGCTGACCTCTTGCATTTCCGTTATTTGTCGTCCGGCGGCAACTTTCCCTGCCTCCGGTTTTTACCCGCCGCTCACCCACCTTTTATAGCCCTTAACTTAATGGGGCTATGAAATAAATATCGTCTAAACCTTAAAAATATTGTCATACTGCCGAACCTTCCCACTTGACAGCAGGGGGAAACTCCAAGTATTTCTAATAAAGGGCTGCGGCCAAATCATCAAAAACACATTAACCTACTGAAAGAAAAAGAAATTATGGGAAAATCACTGGTCATCGTCGAATCACCGGCCAAGGCAAAAACCATCAACAAGTACCTGGGCAAGGATTTTATCGTGAAATCCAGCGTGGGTCATATTCGTGACTTGCCCACCAGTGGCAGCGCTGCCAGCAAGTCAAAAATGGACCCCAAGGCGCGCGGTAAACTCGCTGCCGAGTCCCGCAAACTGCCCCCGGCAGAACGTGAAAAACGCAAACGTGAGCGCGCCGCTAAAATGCTGGTGAGTCGCATGGGTGTGGATCCGGAAAATAACTGGAATGCGCACTATGAGATCATGCCCGGCAAAGAAAAAGTGGTGGCCGAATTACAAAAACTGGCAAAAAATGCCGACACCATTTATCTCGCCACTGACCGGGATCGCGAAGGAGAGGCCATTGCCTGGCACCTGACTCAGAGCATCGGTGATAAGGTACCGTTCAAACGTGTGGTGTTTAACGAAATCACCCAAAACGCGATTCAGGAAGCCTTTGCCAATCCTTCCACGCTGGATTTCAATCAAGTCAACGCGCAACAGGCCCGGCGTTTTCTCGACCGTGTGGTCGGTTACATGTTGTCACCCCTGCTGTGGAAAAAACTGGCGCGCGGTCTTTCTGCCGGGCGTGTGCAATCCGTGGTCACCAAGCTGGTGGTGGAACGGGAGCGGGAAATTCACGCTTTTGACCCGGAAGAATATTGGGAAGTGTTTGCCAATTTACGCACTCGCAAAAGCGAAGCGTTGCGCATGCAGGTGGCCAAGCAAAACGGACATAATTTCCGCCCTCCGAACAAAGGACTCACCGATGCAGCGCTGGCCATACTGGAACGCGCCGATTACAACGTGGTTAAGCGCGAAGTCCGGCCATCGTCGAGCAAACCCAAAGCGCCTTTTATTACATCCACCCTGCAACAGGCCGCCAGTACACGACTGGGTTTTGGCGTGAAAAAAACCATGATGATGGCACAACGGCTTTACGAAGCCGGTTACATCACCTACATGCGAACCGATTCTACCAACCTCAGCAATGAGGCTGTGACGACGGTGCGTGACTATATCAACAGCAAATACGGTAAAAAATATTTGCCGGAAAAGGCCGTTACTTACAGCAGCCGTGACGGCGCACAAGAGGCGCACGAGGCCATTCGCCCCTCCGATGTACACACTATGATGTCTGACCTGAAAAACGTCGACAAAGATGCTGTGCGTTTGTATGAACTGATCTGGCGGCAATTTGTGGCCTGCCAAATGCCGCCCGCAAAATTTGATGTCACCACACTCAAAGTAGATGCCGCCGGTTTTGAGCTGCGCGCCAAAGGTCGCGTGGTGGTGTTTGACGGCTGGACCAAAGTACAGCCACCACAACAAAAAAACAGTGATGATATTCTCCTGCCTGCGGTGGCGGAGGGGGATGTGATGTCACTGGTAAAACTCGACCCCTCACAACATTTCACCAAACCGCCTGCGCGTTACAGCGAAGCGTCACTGGTGAAAGAAATGGAAAAACGCGGTATTGGCCGACCCTCTACTTATGCCTCCATTATTTCCACCATTCAGGATCGCGGTTATGTCACCGTGCAAAACCGGCGTTTTTATGCGGAAAAAATTGGCGATATCGTCACTGAGCGGTTAACAGAAAATTTCAAAGACCTCATGGATTACGGCTTCACGGCCAACATGGAAGAAAAACTGGATTCCATTGCCACCGGTGAAAGCAACTGGCTAAACGTGCTCGACGCATTTTATGAGGATTTCAAATCCAGATTGGAAACTGCCGACCAGGACGAAGGTGGCATGCGAAGCAATGATCCCATCGGCACGGACATTTCCTGCACTAGTTGCGGTCGTCCCATGCAGATTCGCGCCGGTTCCACGGGTGTCTTTCTTGGCTGTTCCGGCTATGCTCTCCCCCCCAAAGAACGCTGCAAATCCACCATGAATCTTATTTCTGGCGACGAAGCCGTGGATGTGGATACCGACGAAGAAAGCGAAGCCCGCGCATTAATGCAGCGTCACCGCTGCCCGAAATGTAGTGCCGCCATGGACAGCTATCTGATTGATGAGCAACGCAAATTCCACATTTGCGGTAACAGCCCCGATTGCACCGGTTATGAAGTGGAAACCGGTAAATTTCGTATCAAGGGCTATGACGGCCCCCTCATCGAATGCGATAAGTGTGGTGCCAATATGCAACTCAAAACGGGGCGCTTTGGCAAATATTTTGGCTGCACCAACGAAGAATGTAAAAACACGCGCAAACTTTTACGCAACGGAGAAGCCGCGCCTCCCAAGGCCGACCCCGTACACATGAAGGAATTGCCCTGTGAAAAATCCGACGGTTATTTTGTATTGCGTGATGGTGCTGCGGGTATATTCCTCGCCTCCAGTGCATTCCCGCGCTCCCGTGAAACCCGTGCACCACGGGTCAAGGAGCTGATCCCGCATAAATCCGAACTTGATCCCAAGCATGTGTACCTGTGTGACGCCCCTTTGGAAGATAAGCAAGGCAACGATGCCATTATCCGCTTTAGTCGCAAAAACAAAGAGCAATATGTGATGACCGAAGTCGATAGCAAGGCCACCGGCTGGACGGCGCATTACATCGACAAAAACTGGGTAGTCAGCGAAGCACCGAAAAAAACCGTGAAAAAGAAAACGGTAAAGAAAAAAGCCGCGAAAAAAAAGGGGGCTAAATAAGGAACCCGCACGAAATAACGTCCCTGTTTGGCGCTCAGGTTGAACAAAACCAATGACTTTCACCGCAAAAAACGCAAAGACGCAGTTGTAGGGTGGGCATGTTTTTTGCCCACGCGGGTGCGACAGAATCACCGCGTGGGCACAAACTACGTGCCCGAGCTACCGTGTGGATTGTGCAGAAAGTCCCATCAAAAACTGTCGATACCCATCCTCATCCCAAGGCCGTCCGCCTAACGCCTGATAGCGGACAATGCCTGCCGGATCAACCAGATAGGTTGAAGGCAGGCCTCGTGGCTTCCAAACCTCGGTGACCTGACCATCAAGATCCATGAGCGACACAATATCCGGCGCCAACAGACCAAGAAAAGTAAATACGGTGTCTTCATCTTCCGCCGTATTTACAATGGCAAATGTCAGCGGCAATTTTTTAAATTTCTCCACCATACTCTGAATCGCGGGTATTTCACGCCGACAGGGGCCACACCAACTCGCCCAAAAATGCACAAAAACCCAGCGGCCTTTTTCCTGCGCCAAACTAAAAGGATTACCATCAATATCGCTCAATTCCAACGGTGGCGCGGGATAAGCGGCAATCGATAAAATCCCTTTGGGAACCATCAGCACCGAAGCGGTATCCTCTGCCCATACGAGACCACTGGTCAACATGCCTGCCAATATGCAACCGATAATGCTGAACGTATTACGCAATTGTTTCATGGTGATTTTCTCGCCTCTGCGGCATCCGCACAATTATTCACTGTTGCAACCATCGGTTCAGTATTTTCCCCCAGCCCAAACTGGGCCCGTAATGAAAAAAAGGCCGTTGTTTTTCGCAAAACAATGTTGCCGCCTTCTTTTTCATGCGCGTAAAAATGTAATGTCTCAGGCAGCAGCATCCAGCGAAATGTGGATTGAGCGGCTAACGGAATATTCATTTCTTTCCATAACGGCGGCCATTGTGAGCGTGGTATTCTCTGGAGCTTCCGACCTTGGGACACAAACTCCCAGTTAGCCAAATCCAGCTGTAAAACATCATTGCGTTTGTTTTTGATACTTGCCGTGAAAAAGCAATACGCAGACAGCGTTTCAATCATCGCCGCTGGAAAACCCCGCGCCTCAAAAAAAGCGGCCATTTGTTCTGTGCTCCAGGGAAACAACTGTAGCCGTAACTGCGCATTTTCAAAACCTGATGGCGGTCTTTCATCCGCCGCATATAGCGCACTTATGGGGAATAGAGAAAGCCCAAGGGCTATCACCAGCAGCACCCTGAGAATAACTTGCCACGTAAAACACGCCTGTTTTTGTTGAGTATTCACAATGATACCTATAACCTGAATCCTACAAGTGACCGTGCCTGTAGAGTGTAAAATATTGATTCGCAGAGCAAATGACAACGTTGGGTATAATTCCTTATTATGATTGCACAAAAGTGTCATATCGCTCTGTGAGTATGAGCGCTGACAAAATCAGGTACTATCAACCATGGAACTCGGGCTTCACCGAATGAGTCAAACCCTCGGTTAATTGTAACCTAGATCCTGCAAGTGCTTGCAGGATCTAGGTGTAAACTGAGCACAGGGAAATAACGCCAGGATAACGTCAGGATATTGTTTGCTTTGCCCGAATTTTGACAGTCATAAAGGGCAGATTTACAGCATATCAGGCGTATAATGTTTGGCATACAGTTTGCATCTTGCAATGACGAATAAGATTCAATTTTATAAAAACTGAATCTATAATCCGTAGCGTTTGAGATTTAGGTGTTCAGTGTGCGTCTTAATTCATTTCATGGCACCAGCAGCAGGCACTTTATAGGCGAGGCGAAATGACGAATAATAG
>QIGJ01000122.1 GCA_003229995.1 Gammaproteobacteria bacterium
ATCATGCTCAAGGATGACGAGATGCAGGCACTACAGACGCAAGTCGGTATCGAACCTGAGCCGGTCGAAGCGGAAATGCCGACTTCAGAGACAGCGGTTGAAGAAGAGGCGATGGCGGAGGTTTTGAGCGAAGACGGTGTCGAGGCTGAAGCACCTGTGGAAGCACTTGCTGAGGAAGAAACCGTTGCTGAGCCTGCACCCGTAGCAGAGCCGGGTCTGCTGGATGACCCCATAGTGATGTACGGAGGACTTGGTGTCCTGCTGTTGTTGATCATTGCCACAGTGATTCAGCGCAAGATGCAGGACGGCTTTGAAGAAAGCATTCTGAATGTGGGAGGAAGGGACGATAGCGCGGGCGCAACGGTAGAATCCATGAATGGCGGTGAAAGCTCCATGGTCAGTGATTTTGCCATGAGTGAAATGAGCGGCATGAGTGGTATCGAAAGCGATACGGCTGATGTTGATCCTATTTCCGAAGCTGATGTCTATCTGGCCTACGGTCGCCATCAGCAGGCCGAAGATATTCTCCGGGAGGCGTTGGAAAAAGAGCCGGATCGTCATGAGATCAAACTAAAAATGTTGGAGGTGTTTTTTGCGGCCAAGGATCGTGAATCCTTTGAGCAGCAGGCACAGGAATTACACGATACGCTGGGTGATGAATCTGATCCTATGTGGGCCAAGGCGGTTACCATGGGTGCGCAGTTGTGTCCGGGCAGTGATTTGTTTGGCGGTGGTTCTGCTGAGGCATTGAAGGAAGAGTTGAAAGAAGGTGCCGATACGGGTGACGACGATTTGTTAGACTTCGACTTTGATATCGATACTGACAATCTTGACGCTGATGCTGCCACAGGCGATACAAAAACTGATGAGATGTTTGCTGAGCTGGAAGCGGCCACCAGTGGTGATGGCGATACTGTTGTCAAAAAAGCGCCCGCTGTGGCCAGTGATGACAACAGTCTCGACTTCGATATGGACATGGGTTCTGATGCCAGTGCCGAAACAAAAAAAGATGCGCCAGCGAAAGATAGCGATGACAATAGTCTGGATTTTGATGTTTCTTCCCTGGATTTTAATCTGGACACTGACTCTGATAGTGAAACCGCTACGGCATCAACGGATGATGGTAGTCTGGACTTTGATCTTGGCGACATCGATGACGCTGTTATTACAGAAGCCCCGATCAGCGACACAGCAACCGGTGACGGGACAGAAAGCACCGGTGAGTTTGGTGACGAATTAGGCGATGACGCTTTCGGTGAAGTTGACGAAATTGGCACCAAGCTGGATCTGGCCAAGGCCTATGTAGATATGGGTGATGCTGACGGTGCGCGTAGCATCCTTGAAGAAGTTATGGAAGAAGGTGATGGTGCACAGAAGAAACAGGCCGAGGAGTTGCTGTCGCAAATTGCCTGAGTTTGAATCGGGTCATTAAAAAGGCGTAGACCTGTGGGTCTGCGCCTTTTTTTGTGCGATGAGAGTCATTGCTGGATTTAGGTTAAAATGTGTCCCCATGCACGCCGTCATCAAAATCGTTTGTTTTTTGGTCTTTGCTACCGCTATGGTGATGGGAGCTAAGCCAGTGTTGTTGGCAGGTTTTATTCTGGTGTCATCGTTGTATTTGTTCGAGCTTGTCCGGGGCATGCCCACGCAATTACACAATGTGCTGAAGATGCTCAAACGTCTGCGTTGGTTGTTTTTGTCGATTTTTGTGGTGTACCTGTTTTTTACTCCGGGAATATTACTGCTGCCTGATGTGCTTTGGGGGCCGACACAGGAAGGCCTGACACAGGGACTGTTGCGTATTGCCGTGCTGGTGCTGATTGTCGCAGCGGTGAATGTGTTGATGGGCAGTACCGGGCAGGCTGAATTTTTATCCGCCGTTAGCTGGTGTCTGCAACCGTTGGCGTGGTTAGGGTTGTCCCATGAGCGCCTGGCTGTGCGCATTTCGTTGACACTGACCGCAGTGGGTGTGTTGCGCACAGCCTGTCAAGATGAAACGCGCGATGAAACTTCCGACGTTGTTGTAGCAAAGTCTGCTGAATCTTCCTCATCTGAACCTAAGCTGATGGCCATTGCCAAAACTGCTCACCATCTTTTTGACAGAGTGATTAACGATGCGGAGCAAGTTTCCTTGCAAGCCATCACCTTACCCGAACAGTCACGTCCTCCCTTGTTACAGTGGGCTATCCCTGTGTTGCTGGCGACAGTATTGCTGCTGGTGAAAATTATTATGACGGGCGCGGGATAAAGCGATGCGCATGGCGATGGGTATCGAATACGATGGCAGTCATTTTTGCGGCTGGCAAGCCCAAAAGCAGGATGTGCCGACGGTGCAGGGAATGTTGGAAGCAGGTTTGTCCCAAGTCGCCAATGCAAAGATAAAAGTGATTTGCGCTGGCCGTACCGACGCTGGCGTACATGCCTGTGGCCAAGTGATTCATTTTGAAACCAGCGCCGAGCGCAGTGAGCATTCCTGGGTGTATGGTACCAATGCCAATATTGATAAAACGATTTCTGTGCAGTGGGCCAGACCGGTCGTCGGAGATTTTCACGCACGTTTTGGCGCAGTACGGCGGCGCTACCGTTATGTGATCGTCAATCGCGAGATACGCCCCACCTTTGCTGCCAGACGAGTGGCGTGGGATCACCGGGTACTGGATGAACAGCGCATGCAACAAGCGGGGCACTCTCTGCTCGGCGAACATGATTTTAATGCCTATCGTGCTGTTGCCTGTCAGGCGCACAGCTCGGTGCGCACTCTATATCAGCTGGATGTACATCGTCAGGAAGACCTGATCATTATCGACCTCGAAGCGAATGCTTTTTTGCAGCACATGGTGCGTAATATTGCCGGGGTGTTGATGGCCATCGGGGCAGGTGAGCAGGCTGTGGAGTGGAGCAAAGTCGTGCTGGAGACCCGCAATCGTACTCAGGGTGGTGTTACCGCGCCGCCGTACGGACTTTATTTTATGAGCGTGGAATATCCGCCTGAGTTTGGTATCCCGCAGGTTCCGCCGACCCGACTGGTCTGGTAACCTGAGCGGTTCTTTCGCCATGTTTAGCTTTTGTCGCTTATGACCACTCGTATCAAGATATGCGGCATCACCCGCCCGGAAGACGCGCGGCACGCTGCGGCGCTGGGTGTAGATGCCATTGGTCTGGTGTTTTACGGCCCCAGCCCACGTAATGTGGATATTGAACAAGCCTGTGCGGTGATGAATATTCTGCCACCCTTTGTGAGCTCGGTCGGTTTGTTTGTGAATGCGACGGAGGATGACATTCAAGGTGTACTGGATCGGGTTAATCTGGACTTTCATGGCGACGAGTCCCCCGAATTTTGCACCCGTTTCAGTCGGCCGTACATCAAGGCCATCCGTATGCGTGAAGATGTGGATTTGCAGGTTGAGGCGGATAAGTATGCGCAAGCCCGGGGATTGTTGCTGGACGCTTATCACCCGGCTTTGCCAGGTGGCACGGGAGTGTCTTTTGACTGGGCGCGGGTACCGGATGATTTGCTGACGCCAGTGATACTGGCCGGAGGATTGAGCGCTGACAATATTGGCGAAGCCATTCGTACCGTGCAGCCCTATGCTGTGGACGTGAGTGGCGGTGTCGAGGCAGAGAAAGGTATCAAGGATTGGGGTAAAATGACGGATTTTGTCGCCGGGGTGCGTGCGGCGAAGTAGGTGTTGGTGAAATATGTGTTTTTAACGCGGAGTGCGCAGAGGCGCAGAGGCGCAGAGAAAAATAATAAAAACTCTGTGCCTCCGTGTCTCTGCGACCTCTGTGTTTTATTGGTGGACCCAATAATAACGCTCATTCTAAATGAGTCGGGTCATTAGTTTAGAGGTTGTTAATGTGTCACAGATCGAAAATACAAACGAACCACTCATTGGCCAACTACCAGACAGTCATGGCCACTTTGGCGTTTACGGGGGTAAGTTCGTTGCTGAAACCTTGATGGTACCGTTGCAGGAGTTGCAGGATGCTTACGATCAATACCTCACCGATCCTGGTTTTATTGCCGAGCTGGATGCTGATTTACAGAACTACGTAGGTCGCCCTTCACCACTGTATCTGGCCAAAGGCTGGACCCGCCATCTTGGTGGTGCGCAGATTTATCTCAAACGCGAAGACCTCAATCACACCGGCGCGCACAAGGTGAACAACACCATCGGTCAGGTGCTGTTGGCCAAACGCCTGGGCAAAACCCGCATTATTGCCGAGACCGGCGCGGGTCAGCACGGTGTTGCCACAGCCACCGTTGCCGCAAGGCTGGGACTGAAATGCGTGATTTACATGGGTGCGGTAGACATCGCCCGGCAGGCCATCAATGTCTATCGCATGAAGCTGCTGGGCGCAGAAGTGGTGTCGGTGGAATCCGGTTCGAAGACACTCAAGGACGCACTTAACGAGGCCATGCGAGACTGGGTGACCAATGTCGATGATACTTTTTACATCATCGGCACTGTCGCTGGGCCTCACCCGTATCCTGTCATGGTGCGTGATTTTCAGGCCATTATCGGTCGAGAGGCGCGACAGCAAATTCAACAGCAGGCGGGGCGACTGCCTGATGCACTGATTGCCTGCGTAGGTGGCGGCTCCAATGCCATTGGCCTGTTTTATCCGTTTTTGGATGACAAGGGTGTGGCTGTTTACGGTGTCGAAGCGGCCGGTGACGGGCTGGATTCCGGTCGTCATGCTGCACCACTGTGCGCCGGGCGTCCGGGCGTGCTGCACGGCAACCGTACCTATTTAATGGAAGATGATGATGGACAGATCATCGAAACGCATTCTGTGTCCGCCGGGCTGGACTACCCCGGGGTCGGCCCTGAGCATGCCTGGTTGAAAGACATCGGTCGCGCTGAATACGTGGCTATTGATGATGACGAAGCCTTGCAGGCTTTTCATGATTTGACCCGTATCGAAGGTATTATTCCGGCACTGGAATCCAGTCACGCGCTGGCCTATGCCACCAAACTGGCTCCTGATATGGACAAGGATCAGATTATCATCGTCAATCTTTCCGGGCGGGGGGATAAAGATATCCACACCGTGGCGGCGCTGGACGGCATTGAAGTTTGAGCCAAGTTTCTAAACATGAAACCTAGATCCTGCAAGTGCTCGCACTCACTCAGCACAAGCTCTTGATCCGTAGAGTGAGATGAAACTTTTCGGTAATCACAATAAGGATTATGCTCAAAGTTGTCATTCACTCTACGAATCAATATCTCGCCTAAGAGCGCCTACTTTTGGTGCACTGCGCAAGCACGATCACTTGCAGGATCTTTTAAAAAAAGGGTTTCCTTTGCGTTCTCTGCACCTCCGCGCCTTTGCATTGGATTTTTAATCGTCTACTTGATTGGAAAAGACATGAGTCGTATCAAAAACTGTTTCGACAAACTAAAAGCCGGGAACCGCAAGGCGCTGATCCCTTACGTGATGGCAGGAGACCCCGAACCCAATGTTACTGTGCCGTTGATGCATGCCATGGTTAATGCTGGTGCCAACATTATCGAACTGGGTGTACCCTTTTCTGATCCCATGGCGGATGGTCCGGTGATCCAGCGCGCTGCTGAACGGGCATTGGAGCATCATGTCAGCCTGCGCGACGTGTTAGCCATGGTGACCGAATTCCGCCAGCAAGACAGTCAGACTCCGGTGGTACTTATGGGCTACCTCAATCCGGTAGAAATGATGGGCTACACGGCGTTTGCCGAAGCCGCTGCACAGGCAGATGTCGACGGCGTGCTCACCGTTGATTTGCCGCCCGAAGAGGCTGATACATTGGTGACTGCACTTCGATCACAACAACTCGATCCTGTTTTCCTGTTGGCTCCCACCTCGAATGATGAACGTATTAAACTCATCTGCGAGGTCGCCAGCGGTTACGTTTATTATGTTGCAGTGAAGGGCGTCACCGGGGCAGGTAATCTCGATGTGCAAGCCGTGGCGAGCAAGCTGGAACGGATTCGTAAACATACTGATTTACCAGTAGGTGTCGGTTTTGGTATCAAGGATGCGAAATCAGCAACCGCTGTCGCCGCTGTGGCTGATGCCATCGTCGTGGGGAGTGCCCTAGTGCAAAAAGTGGAGCAGGCTGCTGGTCAACACGATAGAATCAGCACAGAAATTACCGGATTGCTGATGCAAATGCGGGTGGGGATGGACGCATATAATCCGAGTATAAAAACCGTGAGATAAAATAACTGAATATAGAGTGTAAAAAACACCATGAGCTGGCTAAAAAAATTAATCCCATCAAGAATCAGCACCCAGAGCGGCCAGAAAAAGGCTGTGCCGGAAGGCATTTGGGCTAAATGTACGGCGTGCAGCGCCGTGTTGTATCGCGCAGAACTGGAGCGCAATCTGGATGTTTGTCCCAAGTGCGATCACCACATGCGCGTGGGTGCACGCCGTCGTCTGGATATTTTCCTCGATGAAGAGCCTCGCGTGGAAATTGGTGCGGAAGTGCTTCCGGTTGATGTGCTTAAATTTAAAGACGTAAAAAAATACAAAGATCGCCTGACCGAGGCACAAAAGACCACAGGAGAAACGGACGCCCTGGTGAGCATGATGGGGCAGGTGCAGGGAGTGCCGTTGGTGGCAGTGGCTTTTGAATTTAAGTTTATGGGTGGCTCTATGGGTTCGGTGGTGGGCGAACGTTTTGTGCGTGCGGTAAATACCTCGCTGGAACACAATATTCCGCTGGTCTGTTTTTCAGCCAGTGGTGGTGCGCGCATGCAGGAAGCGCTGTTTTCGCTGATGCAAATGGCCAAAACCAGTGCGGCTCTGGCGAAACTCAGTCAGCAGGGTATTCCGTTTATTTCTGTGTTGACCGACCCCACCATGGGCGGTGTGTCGGCCAGTCTGGCCATGTTGGGTGATGTGCATATTGCAGAGCCCAAGGCGTTGATCGGTTTTGCCGGGCCGAAAGTCATCGAACAAACGGTGCGCCAAACTCTGCCGGAAGGTTTCCAGCGCAGCGAGTTTTTACAGGAAAAAGGCGCAGTGGATATGGTGATTGACCGACGTGAGTTACGTGACCGTGTGGCTGGTTTGTTGAGGATATTAACGGGGCAGCCTGCACTTGATCACAGCGATGAACAGTGTGCAGTTAATGATCGGCCAGGAGAAAACCAAACCCAGAGCCTTTAGTTGAGCAGGGCTCAAAGACGACAGATAGAAAGGAAATACACCATAACCACTTCAGCTAGCGCCATCCCCGATGAAATATATTACCATTTCGCGGAAAAATCACAGACCGTTGATGCATTGATAAGCTTGCTGTACACCAGCCCATCAGCGCTGACAGTTGAGCATTTCAAGGCCATCAACAGCCACCTAAAAGCCGGGCAGGTAGAAGCAGGTCAATTGATTATCGTCACACCCCCGAATAGCCAACAGTGCAGCCGCTTTGAAGCCGATCTGATGGATGCTGCCGTCCTCGTGGATCAAAAGCTGGTAGAACTCTCGGAAGCCGACCGGCAAATTATTGCAGACAACTACCAACTGCTCAGTAATATCGCCAGTGCAGGCGGTAACGGCTATGGCGCAACACTGGTGTATTTTGGTCATCATGTGAACCGTATCAAACATATTTTGGAGCAGATAGAGAACGTGTACGTACAAACTTACAATGCCACCGGGAAGCTTGGTTCAACCGACTTTTTCCAGTTCCGAAAACAACTGTTCATGCAACTTGACGGCACTCTGAACAGTTTGATCGGTAGCGCACGCATGGGTTATACCCTGGATCAGACACGCATCAAAAACAGCCTCGGCCTCAACACCAAAAGCATCCTGCACCAGTGGAAACAACAGCCCGATAAAGTCACCAGCGTACCGGGTTTTGCCAAAAACTATAACGAAATCACCAAACTCTCCGGTGTCCTCAAAGGTGCCGGTTATGTGGGCATCGGTTTGAACGTAGGACAGAGTGGCATCAAAATCGTTTATAACTCGCCATTTGTCAGCACCACTAAATATCATTTTCCCTGCACTGAAACATTTGTTCGAGGGGTAAGCCTCTGGATTCCGGCTAAAACCATGCTAAAATAATGGTATTTTCAGTCATTAAGGTGCTAACAGAACGATTTAACGCTTAATTCACAT
The DNA here is from genome assembly GCA_003229995.1 of Gammaproteobacteria bacterium. Classification (GTDB taxonomy): domain Bacteria; phylum Pseudomonadota; class Gammaproteobacteria; order SZUA-152; family SZUA-152; genus SZUA-152. The sequence goes on from QIGJ01000122.1 coordinate 8,116, forward strand.
TTGAATTCAGCAATATGTCTATACGGTATGGATGAATTCTTCTAAAATGCAGGTTTTTTAGCCCTGATGGGCAATTTTTCGGTGCTGAGCTATGACCCGGGTAAATGATAACAAACAATCCTCCGCCAATATGGATACCCACAAAACGTCAGATTGTGATCCATTATTGAAACTCTGGAATTTACGCATCCTGATCCGACTGAATGTATTCAACCGGTTTTTTGATCGTTATGGCGGTCTGCATGACCCGGAAACGATGCATGTTTTGGGTTTGTCAGCGTTTCTGCAAGACGAAAATATTGATAAAAAATCAATATTTTCCAATCTGTCCCATACGTTAAAAACACTGGAAAGCGATATACTGACGCCTCCCCAGGACATCTTTTCCATCAATATTGCCGTTCTTCAAAAATCGTTAAACCTGACACAGTGTGAAATTGATATATTGCGATTTGTCATCGTATCGGGTTCGTCTGCGGGATTTAATATGGTGGTCGAGACGCTCGGGGAAATGAGCAACGAAAAAGTCAGGCACACCCTGTCGGTAATCCTGAATGTTCCCCGCAGTGATATTGAGAATGCCATGCGTACCAATGGCGCATTAATATCTTCGGGGTTGCTGCGCATCAATGGTAGTGGCCACTATATGCATTCATTACAGCAGTGCTTTGATGTTCCGCACAGTATCAAATACGCATTGACACAGGAGCAGAATAATCCCGGGGCAATATTGCAATGCTTTTTTAAAACGGCGGATCAGTCGCATTTGTCAATTGAGGATTTCCCGCACTTAAAAACGGACATTGATCTGTTGACCCGCTATTTACAGTCCGCTGAAAAAAAATATATTCAAGGAATTAATGTGTTGATATACGGTGAACCCGGCACAGGTAAAACCGAGCTGGTAAAAACCTTAAGCCGACACTGTGGGTTTGAATTATTCGAAATCACTATGCAGGATATGGAAGGTAACCCCATTGATGGAAAAGACCGTTTTGCGGCTTATCAGTTGACCCAAAAAATGCTGGCGAATAAAGAAAAATCCGCCATTTTGTTTGATGAAATAGAAGATGCTTTTCCTGATGTGAATTTCAGTCCATTCGGTCATGTGACACGTCCTGATTTTAAAAAAGCCTGGGTACATCAATTGTTAGAGGAAAATCCAATTCCTGCATTCTGGTTGTGCAACAGTGTGGTACAACTGGATGATTCGGTGCTGCGTCGCTTTGATTTTGTCCTGAATTTGCGTTCTCCCACACGCAATATTCGTCGGCGTATTCTCGATAAATATCTCGGTCACTTAGGCTTGAATGACGCTTGGTTGGCGCAAATGGCGGAACATGAGCATCTGGTGCCGGCACATGCTGAGAGTGCGGCCAAAATTGCTGCTCACCTGAATGATGGAAACACAAAGGAACTGGAGAAAAACCTGGAAAGGATTATTGGTAACAAACTACAGGTCATGGGGTTGTCCCGCAAACCTCGCACGGTTATCAGTCGTGAAACTCACTACAGCCTTGAGTATTTGAATCCAGACCAGGATCTGGAAGCGTTGACCAGAGGGTTACAACAAAACCATCAGGCGCGTATTTGTTTATATGGTGCGCCGGGCACCGGAAAAACCGCCTTTGCGCACTATGTCGCAGAACAGCTGGACAAGCCTCTGCTTAAAAAACAGGCCTCGGATATTCTCAGCAAATGGGTGGGTGAAGCAGAAAAAAATATCGCTGCCATGTTTGATGAAGCCGAAGCCGACGACATGGTGCTGCTCGTTGATGAAGTGGACAGTTTTCTCCTGGATCGTGGTTCTTCTCAAAATTCATGGGAAATCACCCAGGTTAATGAGCTGCTGGTTCAAATGGAAAGCTTTAATGGTGTGTTCATCGCCTCCACGAATTTACTGAATCTTGTGGACGCTGCTTCGTTACGCCGTTTTGATTTGAAGATAAAATTTGATTATATGAAACCCAAACAAGCGTGGACATTATTCTTGCAAGTACTGGAGGAACACGGCTGTAACGTCAAGCGTGAAACGAAGCAATACAAAACAGATTTAGCGCGATTGGATAATCTCACGCCTGGGGATTTTGCGACGGTTGTGCGTCAATCCCGAAGTCTGAATAAAACCATTCAACCCCGTTATTTGCTGAGTGCGCTGGAAAAAGAATGCAAGGGCAAACCGGGAGCTGGGAAATCTATCGGGTTTATGGGTTCGTAGCCTGCATTTCACTTTTCAATGCGTTTTAACACCCTCAAGGACTGGCTGACTTGGCAGGAAACCCTGAATCCTGTTGAGATTGATCTGGGGTTGACGCGAGTGGGTACAGTGCTGGCGCGGCTCAAGCTCACGCATCCTGATTTTACCTTGATTACGGTGGCTGGAACCAACGGTAAAGGTTCCAGCGTGGCGATGCTGGAGGCCATTTTGCTTGCTGCCGGTTACCGTGTCGGCAGTTACACCTCACCGCATCTATTGTGCTACAACGAACGTATCAAGCTCGCTGGAAAACCGGTAGATGACACCACGCTGTGTGCATCTTTCGAGCGTATTGACCAGGCTCGTGAAGATGTTCGTTTAACCTATTTTGAATTTGGCACCCTTGCTGCCATTGATATTCTGCACCATGCCGAAGTGGATGTGGCGC
>QIGJ01000246.1 GCA_003229995.1 Gammaproteobacteria bacterium
TGTAAATTCAGACGACTGACCGCCTCGGCATAATCCAGGTCTTTAATGGAAGACAAAGCCTTTTGTCCCTGGAGAATAATCTCGTCATTCAACGCCCTGTGACTGTCAATCGCATTCAGGCGGGCACCGGTTTGCGCACGGAAAGCCCCCAGGTTTCCCATCGCCAGCGAAAGATCATCCGGCACATTAGCCGTGGATGTATTGCCTTCAAGCGCTAATGCAAACTGCTCCAGGGTTTCAAAAATACTTTGTGTGCCGCCTCCCGAAACAGGCACATCCATAAACACCGCCTGACCATTGTCTTCAGTGGCAATGAAACGGGTTTCACCAATCTGCACATTACGCTGTCCCAGGTCACCTGTGTAAGCATAGCTAAACAAACCACTGGCGGGTGGCGTTTCTGTCGCCGCAATTGGTGCCGTATCAACATTAAATCCGGCAAAAATATACTCCCCGTTACTATCTGCTGTATTGGCAACTGAGATCATCTCACCCAGAATCGCTCGCACTTCAACGGCGATGAGCGCACGTTCATTTGCGCCCAGGCTGGTACTGTTGCCCTGCACAGCCAGTTCCCGTGTGCGCTGCAACATATTAATTGTTTGTGTGAGCGCGGCCTCCTCCTGCTTGATCCGGTTTTCCGCAACACTCGCATTTTCCTGGAATTGTTTGTATGTCTCGATAACCTTATTAAAAGCCAATATCTGTGTTGAACCCAATACATCATCCGATGGCACCAGAATACGTTTTCCCGTTGCCACCTGCTGCTGGGTTTTACTCAACTCAGATTGTCTTTCCAACATGGCAGCGATACCACGATCCTGCATTTGTGCTGTTGAAATACGCATTAGGCTAATCTCTTATTTAGAGTTTGTAAAAAGTCCACACCATGATTCAGTCAGGATTAACGTCTGGTAGCATTGAGCAAGGTCTGGAAGATATCGTCCGAAATGCGAATGACCTGTGCAGCAGCCTGATAAGCCTGCTGGAATTTCAACAAATTCGCAGCTTCTTCATCAAGGTTGACACCGGATACCGCTTGTTGTGATTCAACAGCACGGTCCAACAATACGCGTTGTGCATTGGCATTAACCTTGGCTTCGCGTGTACCCACGCCCACTTCTGACACCAGTTTGGCATAGGCTGCCTGGAAGCTTTCTGTACTGCCACCCAGTACCTTCTGTGCTTGCAAGGCGGCTAATGCCAGCGCATTACTGTTATCTCCCTGCGCATTTCCGGATGCCGCACCGGCAAACTCTGCAGCAGAAGAAATGGCAACGCCGATGTCACCTGCCCCGTTTCTGACGGGACGAATCAAAAAACTGTCGCCCACAGAAACACCGCCTGTCAGACTCAGAGTAATACCATCAGAAGCCACCGTGCGTGGAAAATCAGTCACAGTGAAGCCACTGTCAACAACCGCATTATCGCTCAGTCGTGTCAATGAAAATGTTGCACCGTCATAATTCAGACGATACTCACTGGCCTGAATCAGATTGCTATCATTAATCGCAACACTGACCGTACCACTGGCTGGATTGTTCCCACTATTGGAAAGCACTTCTGGGCTGGTGGAAACAATGTCATTGAAAAACTGACCACCAGGATTTCCATTGATATCATCACCCAATTGATGTTGGACATTAATGCTCGAAGCTAGGCCAATGGCAATGCGCCCCATGGAATCCTGCACCGGATCCAGTACATTTTTCCGGAAAGCCAACAATCCGCCAATTTTTCCACCATTCAATTGCCCGTTAATGGAAAAACTGGCGGTACCCGACTCAAAACTCACATCCAACCGACTTAAATCAAATTCATTGGGCGTCGTCGATAAGGTGCGAGCCTCACCACCCAGCACCAGCGTCTGCCCATTACCAATAAATACATTGAGGGAGCCATCGCTGGCTTCATTGGTATTGACAGATACCAGTTTGGACAACTGGTTGACAAGACGATCACGCTGGTCCAATAAACTGTTGGGAGGTTGACCACCCGCCGAGCTTCTTTGTAAAACAATATTTTTATTTAACTCGGCAATAGAGGACGCAATACTGCTGACTTCCGCCGTTGTCACTTTCAACTGATTATTAACAGAGTCATTCAAATTTTCAAAACGTTTATCAAGCGACTGAAAACGCTCGCTCAATGTCACCGCTTCTGAAATCAGCACCTGACGTGCTGGAATGGATGTCGGGTTATTGGCTACATCCTGCAAGGCATTAAAAAATTTCTGGACCGCTGGATTCAGACCCACATCATCATTAGCTAACAGCTCATCAATACTGGATGCCATGGTCCGTAAAGTATCAAGCTGATTAAAGGCAGAATTTCGGGAAACAACCTGATCCACTAAAAACTGATCATAAACACGTCGAATCGTTGTAACAACAACCCCAGTACCAATAAAGCCATTGCTGGCAGCATTGGGCGCACGGGCAGAAAGCTCCACAGACTGTCGGCTGAAGCCTTCGGTATTAACATTACTGATGTTGTTCCCTATAGTGACCAGATTCCGTTGAAAAGCCTGAAGTCCGGAAACTGCCGTACTCAACATGTTGCCTGTATTTGCCATAATGCCAATTCCACTCGCCGTCAGGATAGGGACAATTTTTTGTAGTACATCTGATAAAAGTACACCTGATAAATATATCGTCTGATTTGTTTAAATCTTAATCAGCTCCAAAGCTTTCTTTAATGATTCACCTGTTGCTATACGCATGATTTTACTCGCATATTCCGGGTCCGTCGCATAACCCGCCGCCGATAATTCCCGGGTGAATGACTGTGCATCATCGGCGACAGCCAAAGCGGGTTGATAACGCGGGCTGTTTTTTATAAAAGAAACAAAGTCTGCAAAACTTTCTTCATAAGAGGCATAGGCTCGGAATTTTGCCGTTTCCCGCACCGCCTCCCCTTGCCGGAATTCCAGAGTTGCAACCGAAACACTTTCACCCTGCCAACGCTCATCGGCCTTGATGTTAAACAGGTTGTAACTGCTTTCACCCGATGCGTGTTTATTGACTTTTTTACCCCAGCCCGTTTCCAATGCAGCTTGTGCCAAAATGACCTCGGGTGCCACACCCAGTTTTTCTGAAGCGGCCTTGGCATGAGGCCATAGTTGTTGAACAAATTTCTGAGGCGTATTCAACGATGCCATTGGTAACGACACCACGGGTAACGACACCGCAGGTGCAGATATTTTCTGTGTGGATATCGGCACAACCGCAGCCGGTGCCTGGCGAATAACATCATCAACCGCAAACGACTGTTCAGTGCTCTCCGTTTTCTGTTCGCTGGCTCCACTCATTTGCAACTGCTTGATCAACATATCAGCAATACCGATGCCTTTTCCCGTAGCAAGACTAATTGCCAACTGTTTGTCATGCCAATCTTGATAAAACTCCGTTTGCTGATCATTAAACAAATCATCATCATTGCCTTCACCATGCGCACTTTTTAACATCATTTGTAAAAATATTGCTTCAAACTGTTCTGCCACAAGACGCAGGGTTTCCGGCGAGTTTTTATCAGAGGCATACTTCAGTTTATTCAGTGCTTGCATATCTGTATAAACAGGTGCTGTTTGCAAAGGAATCGTCATGACAATTTCAGTACATTACTCAGTATCAAATAACCAGTAGGTTTGCACGCAATGCTCCCGACTCTTTCAACGCTTCCAGAATGGCAATCAAATCGCTGGGGGTTGCACCCACTTCATTAATGGCCTGCACAATATCATTGAGTGATACACCGGGTTGAAACAGAAACATCGGCTTGGCTTCTTCGCTTACAGCAATATCCGTTCGGGGTACTACCACGGTTTCACCCTCCGACAATGGTGCAGGCTGGCTGACTTCCGGACGGGCTGTAATGGTCACCGTCAGACTACCGTGTGTGATTGCCGCTGGCATCACTCTGACATGCTGGCCGATAATAATCGTACCGGTTCTTGAGTTGACCACAATTTTTGCAGGTGCCTCGCCTGGCGTCACTTCAAACCGTTCCAGTAAAGACATAAAGGCGACTCGTTGTGCTGGGTCACGCGGTGCATTGACCTTAATGGAAATAGCATCAATGGCTTGTGCCGTCCCATCACCGATATTTTTATTGATGACACGGGCAACACGATTTGCCGTGGTAAAATCCGGAGCATGAAGATTTAACGTCAACGAATTACCCTGTAAAAAAGCCGTGGTAACACTACGTTCGACCATTGCGCCATTGGCAATTCTGCCCACACTGGGAATATTGACGGTAATGCTGGAGCCATCGGCACCGACACCAAAACCACCGACAACAACATTACCCTGCGCAATCGCATAAATTTTCCCGTCCGCACCCTTGAGTGGTGCCATCAACAAAGTGCCTCCTCGCAGGCTTTTGGCATTTGCGATGGAAGACACAGTGACATCAATCGACAAACCAGGCTTTGCAAAAGGTGGCAATTCTGCATGCAACGAAACAGCAGCAACATTTTTAAGTTTTGGGTCCACACCCGCAGGAACGGTAATGCCAAATTGTGACAACATGCTTTTCAGGCTTTGCACAGCATAGGGTGCCTGACTGGTTTGATCGCCGGTGCCATCCAGGCCAACCACCAGACCATAACCCACCAACTGATTGCTACGCACACCAGCGATTGAGGTAATGTCTTTCAGGCGCTCCGCAGGCGCATTGACGGATAATGCAATGCACATCAAAAATAACAGCGTAATACTGTATTTTTTGAGATTCCAGCTTGATAATCGCGTGCAGATTTGTTGCATAATCATTCCACTGTTTTTTCGCTTAAAAAACGATAATCTTTTCATAAAACTATTGGATCAACAATCAGTCATCAAAAAGGCCACCAATTACTATCAAAAATACGCAGAAACCAACCTTTGGTATTGGCATTTGCCAGCACTCCTTGCCCGCCATAAATAATTTTTGCATTGGCCACTTGCGAAGAAAGCACGGTATTTGAGGGTGTGATATCAATCGGACGAATAATCCCGGAAATACGGACATGCTCTGAACCTTGATTTAAGGTCAGTAGCTTTTCACCCCGAATTAACATATTCCCATTCACATATACCTCGGCAACCGTGACAGTAATCTCACCCGATAGACTGTTACTTTGTGTACTATCACCATCTCCCTGAAAATCACGCTCCGCATCGATGGTTGCACTCAGAACAGCATCGCCCCCATACGAAACCCCTCGGCCAAACAAGGTAGGTGCAGCAATGGTAACGGCAGAGTTTTTTGCTGTATTGGTGCTGGCACTTTTGCTGGCATTGGTTCTTTCCTGCAAAATCACCGTAATAATGTCACCGACACGGTGCGCTTTTGTATCTTCAAATAATGCCAGGGAAAATCCGGCTTTATAAATTGCACCATCACTGATGGGTAGTGGTCGTGCATTTACCGGTCGTACAGGGGCATATTCAGGATCAGAAACTGCCTGATGTGTCGTGCTACAAGCCGAAACCAATAACAGCACCACAACAAGGCATAAAAAATGCGGATTACATTTTTTCATAATAATCATCACAGGTTGTTATTCAGGTATTGCAACATCTGGTCTGCTGT
>QIGJ01000344.1 GCA_003229995.1 Gammaproteobacteria bacterium
CAAGCCCACGGCGATTTGCATGATTTTATGCACTGGCAGGGGCCAATTCTTACTGATTCTGGCGGTTTTCAGGTATTCAGCCTGGGCAAAATGCGCAAGATCACCGAGGAGGGCGTGACCTTTCAGTCACCGGTCAATGGCGACAAGGTGTTTCTGGGGCCGGAAGAATCCATGGCGGTACAGCGGGCATTGGGCTCGGATATCGTGATGTGTTTACCGTATCCGGCGGATGAGCAACAGGTGCGGGATTCCATGCAAATGTCCCTGCGCTGGGGGCAACGCAGCAAGGATGCGCATGTGGGCAACCCCAACGCCCTGTTCGGCATCGTGCAGGGCGGCATGTTCGAGGATTTACGGGCGGAATCCGCCGCCGGGCTGGTGGATATCGGTTTTGACGGTTATGCCATTGGTGGTTTGTCCGTGGGTGAGCCCAAGGAAGATATGATGCGAGTGCTGGATCACACCACACCTTTATTACCTATCGACAGACCACGTTATTTGATGGGGGTGGGCAAACCCGAGGATCTGGTGGAAGCCGTGCAGCGAGGGGTGGATATGTTCGACTGTGTGATGCCAACCCGCAATGCTCGCAACGGCCATATTTTTACCCGCGAAGGGGTGTTGAAAATCCGCAATGCCTGCCATGAGTTCGACATCCGCCCTCTGGACGAAACCTGTGGTTGTTATACCTGCCAGCACTACAGCCGCAGTTACCTACGCCATCTGGACAAGACGGGTGAAATTCTTGGTGCGCGCCTCAACACGATCCACAATTTGCATTACTACCAGGATGTGATGCGTGGCCTGCGTGAAGCCATTGAAAAAGGGAGCCTGGATGCGTTTGTGACCGACTTTTATGCGCAACGCGCACAAAAACCCGTGAGTGTGTAATAATAGCGCCCTTTTTTTAGCAATGAAGGTTACAGATGGCGCTGTCTGTTAGCGTTGTTGAACGTCATTAAATACCGAAAACAAGGAAAAATAGTCCATGAGTTTTTTCATTTCTGATGCTTTCGCCGAAGGCGCTGCGGCGGCGGCACAAGACAGTGGTTTTCTGGGTCTGTTACCGCTGTTACTGATCTTTGTGTTATTTTATTTCATGTTGATTCGTCCTCAGGCCAAGCGTGCCAAAGAGCATAAAAACATGGTGGCAGCTCTGGACAAGGGTGACGAAGTTGTGACCAATGGTGGTTTGCTGGGACGTGTCACCGATGTCGGGGAGAGTTTTCTCACGGTGAAAATTGCCGAAGGCGTGGAAGTCAAAGTGCAAAGGCAGTCTGTCTCTGCGCTGGTACCCAAGGGTACCGTAAAATCGGAAGTCAAAAATTCGAGCAAAAAATCAGACTGATCATCCTCCTATTTCTATTTTGTGCTTAAAAACTCAACGGATAACCCACCATGTTGAATCAGTATCCTGCCTGGAAATACTTGCTTCTTATCGTTGTGCTGGGTGCCAGCACCTTGTACGCGCTGCCGAACCTGTATGGTGAAGATCCTGCCTTGCAGGTGTCTTCCAGCCGTAATACGGCGGTGGATATCAGCACCCAGGAAAAAGTGCGCAGGTTATTGCAGGAGGCCAATGTGTCTTTTAACAGCATTCTGTTGGCCGATGAGCAAATTCTGGTGCGCTTTTCCGATACGGAGGCGCAACTCACGGCCAAGGATGTGGTGAAAGAGGGACTGGGGCGTGGTTATGTGGTGGCTTTGAATCTGGCACCGCGCACTCCGGACTGGCTGAGGGCCATGAATGCTGCGCCTATGTATCTGGGGTTGGATCTGCGTGGTGGTGTACACTTTCTGATGGAAGTGGATGTTGATGCGGCGGTGCATCAGGCTGAAGAACGTTACATCAGTGATTTCCGTGGCCTGCTGCGAGAAAACAAAGTGCGTTATGTCAAAATCGGTCGCTATGTTGGCCAGGACGGTGATAGCGCAGTAGAAGTGAAATTCAGGTCGGCAGAAGCGCGCGACAAGGCCGAGCGTTTGCTGGAGAAGGAATATCCTGATCTGAGCATTGACGATGAAGATCGTGGGGATGCTTACTTCATGTTGGCTCGCCTGGAAGAACAAGAAAAACGTGAAACCCGTAAGCTAGCGTTAAAGCAGAACATCACCACACTGCGTAATCGTGTCAACGAATTAGGCGTGGCTGAACCGGTTATTCTGCAGCAGGGCGATGAGCGCATCGTTGTGCAATTGCCGGGTGTACAGGATACGGCACGCGCCAAAGAAATTCTCGGTGCCACAGCCACCCTGGAATTCCGTCTTACCGATGAAACGCACGATGCCGAAGAGGCTGCGCGAACGGGCCGCATACCGGCCGGGTTGAAATTATATACCCAGCGTGAAGGTGGTCATGAGCTGTTGAAAAATCGTGTGATGCTCACGGGTGATTACATCATTGACGCCTCCAGTGGCTTGGATCAACAGAGTGGCAGTCCGGCGGTCTATATCACGTTGGACGGTAAAGGTGCGAGCATTTTTAGTAAAGTCACCGGTGAGAATGTGAAAAAACTCATGTCGGTGGTTTTCATCGAAAGGAAAACCGAGACACGTATTGTGGATGGTGAACCGGTGAAAACACGGCGCACCGTGGAAGAGGTGATCAACACTGCACGTATCCAGGAGCAGCTGTCCAAACGTTTCCAGATTACCGGCCTTGACAGCACCAAAGAAGCACATAATCTAGCCTTGCTGTTACGTGCCGGTGCGCTGGCTGCACCCATCGAAATTATTGAAGAACGCACCATCGGCCCGAGTCTGGGCCAGGACAATATTGATCAGGGCTTTGCTTCTGTGGTGATTGGTTTTGCACTGGTATTGGTGTTTATGGCCGTGTGGTATCGCGGTTTTGGTCTGGTGGCCAATATGGCATTGACATTTAATCTGGTGGTCATCATCGCAGTATTGTCCATGTTGCAGGCGACCCTGACGCTGCCGGGTATTGCCGGTATCGTACTCACTGTGGGTATGGCCGTGGATGCCAATGTACTTATTTTCGAACGTATTCGCGAAGAACTGCGCAATGGTATCAGTCCCCAGGCAGCGATTAATTCTGGTTATTCCAAGGCGCTTTCCACCATTGCCGATGCCAACATCACTACCCTGATTGCAGCATTGGTTCTGTTTGGTTTTGGCACCGGACCCATTAAAGGCTTTGCGATTACGTTATCCATTGGCATTATCACTTCCATGTTTACAGCGATTGTCGGTACGCGCGCGGTGGTGAATCTGATGTACGGGAATCGCCGTGTCGAAAAATTGTCGATTTAGCCATTTAATTGTTTCGTTAATTTCGCATTTATTCATTTCAGGGATGCATCATGCAGCTGTTTAAAAAACCTACCACGTTTGACTTCATGAGCAAACGCACAATGGCGGTGACGTTTTCGGCATTGTTGATTCTGATTTCCATTGGCTCGCTGGCGACACGCGGCTTGAACTTTGGTCTGGATTTTACCGGTGGTACTTTGATCGAATTAGGGTACAGCCACCCCGTGGATCTGACCGTTGTACGTTCGACGCTGGAAAACTCGGGTTTTCCCGAGGCTGTAGCCCAACACTTTGGTACCTCAAAAGATATTCTGATACGTATTGCGCCACAGGAGGGCAAGAGCAATATTGATATCAGTACCACGGTGATGGTAGCCCTGCGCAATGTGGAAGATGATGAAGTGGAGATGCGGCGGGTGGAATTTGTGGGTCCGCAAGTGGGTGAGGAACTGACCAATGATGGAGGTCTGGCGATGATTTACGCGTTAATCGGCATACTGATTTACGTCGGTTTCCGTTTTGAATATCGCTTTGCTATTGGTTCGGTAGCCGCACTGGTTCATGATGTGGTGATTACCTTGGGGGTATTCTCCCTGTTTCAGTTGAGCTTTGATCTGACGGTGTTGGCAGCGATCCTGGCGGTTATCGGGTATTCACTGAATGACACGATCGTGGTGTTTGACCGCATTCGGGAAAATTTCCGAAAGATGCGCAAAGGAACCAGTGTGGATATCGTTAACGCCTCATTGAACCAGACCCTGTCTCGTACCATAATGACATCTGTCACTACCTTGCTGGTGTTGATTGCATTGTTTGTTGTCGGTGGCGAGTTGATTCATGGTTTTGCCACGGCGTTGATTATTGGTGTGGTGGTCGGTACTTATTCATCGATCTATGTGGCCAGTGCCAGTGCCTTGAGTCTGGGTGTCAGTAAAGAAGATTTGATGCCTGTGGAAAAAGAAGGCGAAGACCTGGATCATATTCCTTGAGCGTCAAGGTATTGCCTGCAAGCAGTGCCTTGTTGCAGAATATGAATAGAACGCTAAACCTGTCAAAATAGCCTTGACCGGTGAGAGAAATAATTATTTATTGAACGGTTTTATCAGTCTGCGTATTACGTCATATTCCGCATCACTGGTTGCCGCAAAACCGTCATATTTTTTATCGATGGCCTTGATGATTACCAAATGTTCCGGGTTATTTCTGTCAAGGTTCAAAAAAGCATCCTTCAGTTTGGCTAACGTTTCGTTGTCAATGTTGCCACTGGCGGTGATATTGTAGGGCGGTAGCGGGGGTGATTCAGCCAGGATACGCAGTCCCTTGTCTTGCCATTGAAATGCCATGGTATCTTTCAAAATTCCGGCTTCAAAATCGCCGTTGAGTACAGCGCGGGCGATGTTGTCATAGTGGCCGATAAATTGATAGCTGGAAAAGTCTTCCATGTTAATTCCGCTACCCACCACTGCGGCACGTTGTAACAGTGCTCTTTTGTCGCCGAAGGCAAATGTTTTTCCTTTAAGGTCAGCAATTGTTTTGTAGGGACTGCCTTTTTTGACAACGATCATTAACTGAAACGACGCTTTGCCTTTGGTCACTGTTTTGGCAACGATTTTCGCATTGCCCTCAGCATGAGCTTTGAGATAGGCGACCGGCGTGAGGTAGGCCAGATCGACATTTTTATCGACCACTTCTTGTATGGCAGCCCCCATATTTGGGGAAAGCCTTAATGATACGGGACGGTTAAGTTTATTACTCAGGTAGCGGGTCAGAGGCTTAAGCCGTTTGTGCATGACCGCTGGAATGTCCATAGCAACTGAACCAAACAGTAATTCGGTGCTTGTATCGGTGCTCGCCAAGGTGTTGAGAGGCGATATTAATATGATGCTGAGCAGTATGCCGATTAACACAGTATTGATTTTCATGATCCTAGCCTCTTGAATTTTTATTTTCGATGGACTCTGTGCTTTCCTGGCGCAGGTCGGCAATGTGAGTGACACGATTTCGCCCGTTATTTTTACTATGGTACATGGCGGTATCGGCATCTTTGTACAATTGTTTAGGCGTGATATGTTTTGCACTGTAAGGCATGCTGGTAACACCGATACTCACAGTGATCATCAACCCGTCATCGATTTCGGGCACCATTGGTGTGGTTTCAATAGCCGTACGTAGTTTTTCAGCGATTTTTATTGCCCACACTTTACTGGCTCGCCTGCAAAGTACGGCAAATTCTTCACCGCCAATGCGGCAGACCGCATCTGTGCGGCGCAGATTTTCCTGCAAAATTCTGGTCATGTTTTTTAATACAACATCACCGATATAGTGACCATGGGTGTCGTTGATCGTTTTAAAAAAATCAATATCAATGAGCAAAATGCTATTGGGATTACCGTGGCGATTGCTCAG
>QIGJ01000325.1 GCA_003229995.1 Gammaproteobacteria bacterium
TGTATCTCATTTCACTGAGGATGTCGATGTGTGGGATGCCATCCATGAAACCGAAATTCATGCCCGTGAAAAACGCGAAGCCATCATGACACATTTCCGTGCCGAACCCTGGTTACGCATTAACCACGGTGCTGCTGGTCTGGCATTGCGTCGCCTGCCAAAGACTCAATCACGCACTCGCGTCGGCACGGTGGTGGCCTTTCGCGACAATACCGATACGTCGTGGACCATCGGTATGCTGCGCTGGCTACAAGATGCACCTGGCAAAACCTTCGACATCGGCGTCATGACCCTGTCCACACAGAGTGTTCCTGTGGCCGTGCGCGCCATCGATGGTGCAGGTACTGGTGGAGAATATTTTCGCAGTCTGCTCATTCAGCCGACTTTTTTGGAAAAACAAGACCCGGTGAAATTTGCCTTGCTGGTGCCAGCCAGTATTTATGATATCGACACCCAACTGGTACTCAACCGCCAAACTGAGCTAGAGTATGTGCGCCTGACGCGAATGATCGATACCAGCAGCTCCTTTTCGTTGTTCGAATTCAAACACATTGAAGTGCCACTTGTGGAGCAGGCCAAGATCAGCAATTTCAGTCAATGGTATAACTATTGACTGTATAACTATTGATAAAACAACACACGGTTACTAACCACTATATCTACTTATGTTTACCCAATGTCCTCGGTGTGACGCCATCTTTCAGCTTTCCGCCAGCCAGCTCAGAGCAGCCAGCGGCGATGTGCGCTGTGGGCAATGTCTGTCTGTATTTAATGCGCTGGACCACCTCAGCGAAGATTTACCCGTAACACACGAAACTGATAAGTACGATAACAGGTCCGGAAAAACACCGAACAACGTGACAAATACCCATGAGTCTACCGTCGGGTTAACAAATACCAAAAAAACGGACAGCAGTGATACCTTTAATGACATCATCAACGAAGTAAAACAACACAATGTTCCTATCGAGGAAATTGATCGTTTTGAAAAATTTTTAGCAACCAATGCCTTGCCGATTGAAGATACTCCGGCAACAAACAATTTTTCTTCGGCTGAACATTCGCCATTAAGCGATAATACTTTGCCCGTCAAAGACGCCACATCAGATACCCTAATAAACACAGATTTCAGCAAAACGCTCTCTGCTGACAAAACCGTTGCAACCACTGGCGAAACAAATCTCGGCGACATCGATAGCGCTGCGGCAGCCCTGGATATTGATATCAGTATCGATGATGACGAGTTTGCTGAATTTGCTGCTTACCTGGACAAACCGGAAGATGAGGTCCAACGCAACAACAAAATGGATGCCGACGATGGCAAAATCATTATTACAGCCAGTAATCCTGAATCCATCACCATGGGCATTCCCGACACGACTGCCCCCGAAAAAACCCCGCAAACCGAAACCCTACACGCATCAGAAGAGCACTCATCGTCGGCAAACGAAACTCAAGCCATCAACATTCCCAATCTCATTCTCGACGATCTGCACGCCGCTGAAGCTAAGCAACGGCAACCCTCCAATACTCTGTGGATGATTGCTAGCCTGTTGTTAATGTTCACCCTGGCATTACAAGTGGTGTACCACTCGCGTGACGAACTGGCCAAAGACGCCAATCTACGCCCTTGGCTGTTACAAATGTGTGAAGTGCTCGACTGTACATTGAGCCAACCCTACGACATCGCACACATTGAAATCATCGGTCGCGATGTACGTTCCCATCCTTCGGCGGACAAGGCACTCATCGTCAGCACCACCCTGCTCAACACCGCTGCCTTTGTGCAACCCTTCCCTTTGTTAACCATGGTGTTTTCAGATATCAACGGTACAAAAATTGCCCAGCGGCGTTTCACGCCCCGTGAATACCTGAGTAATACCGTTGACCTGGACACCGGCATGACACCTGATATGCCCGTACGTATCGATCTGGAACTGGTTGACCCTGGCAAAGCCGCAGTCAATTACGAGTTTCGCGCAGAGGCTGATCCACGCCAAACACGCCCTCTCACTTGAGTCCGGATTCCGTTGCGAATCATCGCGATAACAAGAGACTTACCGACAACTGCACCTTCCGTTGCCTAAAATGCCGACGGTCGTTTCAGGATGCCTATTTTTTGATCGTGCTCTATCTTTGCACCCTCTATAACCTCGTCATCCTCACGCCTCGCCAGTCATAAAATTCAACGCGACAGACCGTTCAACTACGGACCCCAGACTGAAAAACAACCCATGCCAGAACAATAATTCTCGGTAAACACTGAGACTCAAGGGTAATACACACGAAAAAACTTCAGCAACATCTTTTTTCTCATCCGGGTTAAGGGTAGTATCGTCTCTCCGTTTCCCCAACAGAGTATGTGTCTTTGTTTTCCCTAGGCGTATTGGCAATTACGTCGGAACGCTCTTACACCAAGGGGAAATAATCCAGGTAAAAAGCTCAAGCAAAACTCATGCAAATCGGCCCTTACACACTGTCCAATCAACTCATCCTCGCGCCCATGGCAGGCGTCACGGATCGCCCCTTCCGGCAGTTATGCAAAAAACTGGGCGCAGGCATGGCCGTATCAGAAATGGTGTCTTCCAACTCCCTGTTATGGGGCTCGGAAAAAACCAGACGCCGCGCTAATCATGAGGGTGAAACCGATCCACGTTCAGTACAGATTATGGGTGCCGACCCACAGATGATGGCTGAAGCCGCTCGCTACAACGCCGACAACGGCGCACAAATTATCGATATCAACATGGGCTGCCCAGCCAAAAAAGTCTGCAACGTAGCCGCTGGCTCGGCATTATTACAAAATGAAACACTGGTGGATGATATCCTCGATGCCGTCGTTGGCGCAGTATCGATCCCTGTCACTCTGAAAATTCGCACTGGCTGGGATACCGACAACCGTAACGGGGTGCGCATTGCCCGCATCGCCGAAAGCGCGGGTATCCAGTCCCTGGCTGTGCACGGACGTACCCGCACTTGTGCTTACAAAGGAGAAGCAGAGTACGACACCATTGCCGCCATCAAGGCAGCGGTGACTATCCCGGTGGTGGCCAATGGCGACATCAGTACACCGGAAAAAGCAAAAAGGGTGTTGGAATACACTCAGGCAGATGCCATCATGATCGGTCGGGCAGCTCAGGGACGCCCCTGGGTTTTCCGTGAAATAGATCACTATTTAAAAACCGGGGAAAAACTGCCAGAGCCCACGCTTAAAGAGGTGCGCGACATTCTGCTCGAACACCTGCAAAATCTTTACGCGTTTTATGGTGAGTACACAGGAGTACGCATGGCGCGTAAACACATCTCCTGGTACAGCAAGGGGCAACGGCACGGCGGAGCATTCCGCCAAGCGGTCAACCAAGTAGAGACCGTCGCAGAACAATTACAAATAACAAAAGATTTTTTTGACACCTTGTTGGTTCGGGAGGAACTAGCCGCATGACAATACATTTTCAGAATGCTGAGTCCATGGTCGAAGTTGCCGCAGATCATCTGGAAGATGATGCACAAAACGCACCTTTAAGCGACCATATCAAATCCATGTTGGAAGGTTATTTCAACGACCTTGATGGGCATCCGCCCGCAGACCTGTACCAGATGGTACTGCAAGAAATCGAACAACCCCTGCTAGAAAGTGTGCTGCACTATACGCGCGGCAACCAAAGCAAAGCCGCCATTGTGCTGGGGTTGAATCGAGGTACACTGCGCAAAAAACTCAAACAGTACGATTTGAATTAAATAGCAATACCGGGGTCTGTTGTGGCCCTTTTGTTATTTATAACCTGAATCCTGCAAGTGCCCACACTCGCAGAGCATTTACGCTCTGTGAGTGCAAGCGCTTGCAGGATTCAGGTTTAAACTGTTTTTACTGACGGTTTTTTTCAAAACATTTTTCAAAACATTTTTCAAAACACTTTTCAAAACACTTTTCAAAACTACAAGCAACACAGGTTCAATCATGACAGTCATTAAACGCGCCCTCATTAGCGTCTCGGATAAAACCGGTATCATCGACTTTGCCCGCACCCTGCGCGAACTTGGCGTAGAAATTCTTAGCACTGGCGGCACCGCCAAACTACTGTCCGACAACAACGTGGACGTGATCGAAGTCTCCGACTACACCGGCTTCCCAGAAATGATGGATGGCCGGGTGAAAACCCTGCACCCAAAAATTCACGGTGGCCTGCTGGGACGACGCGGCATAGACGATGCAGTAATGGCCGACAATGGCATTGCTCCCATCGACCTGGTAGTGGTCAACCTCTACCCCTTCGAAAAAACCGTGGCTCGTCCCGATTGCAACCTGCCTACCGCCATCGAAAACATCGACATCGGTGGCCCAACCATGTTGCGTGCCGCAGCAAAAAACCATAACGCGGTAACCGTAATCGTAGACGCTAACGACTACGCCCGCGTCATCAACGAGATGAAAAACAACGAAGGCATCGTAAGTGCTACCACCCGTTTCGATCTCGCCACCAAAACTTTCGAACACACCGCAGCTTACGATGGCACCATTGCCAACTATCTGGGCGCAACACAGCTGGACTGCCGAAAATCCGACTTTTCCCGCACGCACAACAGCCAATTCCGCAAGGCACAGGACATGCGTTATGGCGAAAACCCGCATCAAAAAGCTGCTTTTTATGTGGAAGCCAACCCAGCCGAGGCATCCATCGCCACTGCCGTGCAACTACAAGGTAAAGAACTGTCCTTCAACAACATCGCCGATACGGATTCTGCACTGGAATGCGTCAAACAGTTTACAGAGACCGCTTGTGTCATTGTCAAACATGCCAACCCCTGTGGTGTCGCCGTCGCCCATAGCCAACTCACCGCCTATGATCAAGCCTACAATACCGACCCCACCTCGGCCTTCGGTGGCATCATCGCCTTTAACCAACCATTGAATGCCGAAACAGCTGAAGCCATCATCAATCGTCAGTTTGTCGAGGTGATCATCGCTCCCGGCATTAACAACGACGCCAAACCCATCCTGGCACAAAAGAAAAATGTGCGCGTACTAGAATGCGGCGAATGGCATGATGAACGTACACCCGGCCTGGACTATAAACGGGTCAACGGCGGCCTGCTGGTGCAAGACCGTGATCTGGGCATGATCAGTACCGATCAACTGAATATAGTCACTCAGCGTACTCCCGACGAGCAGGAAATGCGTGATCTGTTATTTACCTGGCAAGTGGCCAAGTTCGTTAAATCCAATGCCATTGTGTACGGCAGAAACGGCATGACCCTCGGTATCGGTGCCGGGCAAATGAGTCGCGTATACAGCGCACGTATTGCCGCTATCAAAGCCGCTGATGCAAAATTGGTGATAAAAGGATCAGTAATGGCCAGCGATGCCTTTTTTCCCTTTCGGGATGGCCTGGACAGCGCCGCTGAAGTGGGCATCAGTGCCGTTATCCAACCCGGTGGCTCCATGCGTGACAACGAAGTCATCACTGCCGCCAATGAACATGGCATCGCCATGGTATTCACAGGCATGCGGCATTTCCGGCATTAATCAAACA
>QIGJ01000279.1 GCA_003229995.1 Gammaproteobacteria bacterium
TGAGGCGCATGCCGTCACGTTCGGCGGAAGCCACCAGACAGTAACCTGCCGATTCGGTATGGCCGGTTTTGATGCCGTCTACATATTTGTTACGCCATAATAGACGATTACGGTTGTATTGTTTGATGTCGTTGTAAACAAATTCTTTTTGTGCGTACCAGTCGTAGTGTGTGGGGTAGTCACGAATCAGTGCGATGGCCAGTTTGGCGAGGTCTCGCGGTGTGGTGTAGTGGTCTTTGTGTGGCAGGCCGGTGCTGTTGACGAAGTGGCTGTCGAGCATGCCCAGTTCGGCGGCGTGCTGATTCATCAGGGAAACAAAGGCGTCTTCACTGCCGGCCACATGTTCAGCCAACGCCACGGTGGCATCGTTGCCGGATTGGATGATGACACCTTTGAGCAAGTCTTCCACAGAGACTTTTTTACCCACTTCGATGAACATGCGTGAGCCTTCCATGCGCCAAGCTTTTTCGCTGACGCGGACTTCGTCGTCGAGGCTGATGTTGCTTTTGGCCAGTTCGTGGTCGATGACGTAGGCGGAGAGCATTTTGGTCAGACTGGCGGGTTCCATGCGTTGGTCGGATTTTTTCTCCGCCAGCACGCGACCGCTGTTGAAGTCGATGAGCAAATACCCTTTGGCTTTTATTTTGGGGGTGGCGGGAATCAGTGTTGCTGCTTGCGCAGGGGCCAAAAACAACATGAACAAGACGGCGATAATAAAGGGTAATAAACGGTGCATGGCAGTGCTCATGGTGGTGTGCTCAATGAATGATGTGGTTAATTTTGTTGAAATCAGTGTACGACACGGGGGTGCAGAGAATAACGATTTTTACCTTATTCTACAACGATATGCGGCGAGTCTATGCCCAGCGGTGATAGCTGTGAACGTAGTTTCAGTGCATCTGCTTCGGATTGCAATGGCCCAATACGCACGCGGTAAACATTGTCGTTATTGGTGGCTTTGCGATTGATGGAGATGTTTTGCTGAGTGGTATTCACCAGACGATTGAGCAATTGCGTGGCATTGTCGTGGTTGGTAAAGGCTCCCACTTGAAGGTAAAGCTGGCCTGG
Organism: Gammaproteobacteria bacterium; assembly: GCA_003229995.1. Lineage (GTDB taxonomy): Bacteria > Pseudomonadota > Gammaproteobacteria > SZUA-152 > SZUA-152 > SZUA-152. The sequence continues at coordinate 1,069 of QIGJ01000279.1, forward strand.
GTTGTTTGTGGCGATGCTAACTGGTTGAGGGGTGGCAGGGCGAGACAGTGTGACGGGTGTGGTATTGGCCTGTGATGTTTTTGCGGGTGTGGTGGGGTCGATAACACGGATTTTTACCCGACCGACCCCTTTGGTGGTGATGCCCAGCTTTTTGGCGGCGACGTACGACAGGTCAATGATGCGCCCGCTGATAAAGGGGCCGCGGTCGTTGACACGCACAATAATTTTGCGTTGGTTGTCGAGGTTATGGACTTCAACATAACTGGGAATAGGCAGCGTTTTGTGTGCAGCAGTCATTGCATACATATCGTAAGGCTCACCACTGGAAGTGCGGTGGCCGTGAAACTTTGTGCCGTACCAAGAGGCATCGCCTGTTTGTACAAAACCCCGGGCGGATCGGCGTACGGTGTAGCGTTTGCCTTGCACCACGTAGGATTTGGGGTTGCCGTATCTGCTGCGCGGTTCAACTTTGGGCACAGCATCGGCGATACGGGTATGGTCCACATCTTTTGTAGGTGCGCTGTCCTGCGCGATGGCATAACGACTTTGTGGCAGTGAACCGCAGGCGCTGAGTAGCAGGCTGCTGGCTAAAAGTAAAAAGACGGATTGAGCCGTACGGCTGTGTGGAAAAAATACGTGCATGATGGTCAGCCGTTTATATTGTTGCCTGAATGGGTGTTGGCGGATTCAGCTGCCCGTTTTGACATGATGGCCTGTCCTAACTGATAAACGGCCATGGCATACAGTGGGCTGTGATTGTATCGGGTGATGACATAAAAATTATCCAGGGCGATCCAGTGCTCGCGACCGGCAAGGGTTTTCAGTTCGAGGAGTGCGCCCATGGCATTAGGGTCGAGTTTACTTTTTGCGGTGGCTCCGCGTTTGCGCAGTTCGGTGATGGTACTGTGTGGCTTGTAGCCTTTTTTGACCAGCACCTGAATGTGGTTGCTGCCGACAACGGCGGGGACGACTATTGGGCCACCAGGCTGCCATTTGTGGCGTTTGAAATAATTGGCGACGCTGCCGATGGCGTCAACAGTGTTGTTCCACAGGTCACGTTTGCCGTCGCCGTCAAGTGACGGTAACTGCTGGAGATAAACTGGGGTTTGCCCATGGCTCCTGCGTAAGAGCCTTTGATGGTGAGTGGCTCAATATTTTCCTCGCGCGTTAATAATAAATATTGTTCCAGTTCGCTGCGGAAAAATTTACTGCGTTTGGGGTACTGGAAGGCGAGTGTGGATAGTGAGTCCATTACCCGGTAGCGGCCTTTGTGTCGTCCGTAGCGGGTTTCGACGCCGATGATGGCGACGATGATTTCTGGTGGCACGCCGTATTCTTTTTCTGCCCGTTCCAGGGTTTCCCGGTTTTCATTCCAGAAGGTGACGCCTTCGTTAATGCGGGTTTGGGTGACAAAGATGGGGCGATATTGATGCCAGGATTTGCTTTCTGCCGGACGGGTGATGGCAGCGACGATTTTTTCTCGGAGTTCCACCTGTTTGAACAGTGTGGTGAGCTTGTTGGCATCAAAATCGTGTTTTTCCACCATTTCGCCAATGAACTGCTGCACGTCGGCACGGGCGGCGACATCCTGTTCATCTATTGGTGTCGCGGCCATCACTGGCAGTGTTAGCAGGGAAAGAGCTGCGCAAGCGAATTTGCAGCGAACAGGCGTAGCATGAAACAGGGATATGTGCGATTTGGACATAAGTAAAGTCTCTTGGCCCTTATCGGGGCAGTAATTTACGATGTGTGTGTATGGACATGAGGATACCGAAACCAGCCATCAGGGTCACCATGGATGTGCCACCATAACTGATTAGTGGCAATGGCACACCGACTACGGGCAATAGACCGGTCACCATGCCGATATTAACAAAGATATAAATGAAGAAGGTCATCACCAGTCCACCGCCCAGCAGGCGGGTATAGGTGTCCTGTGCCTGACTGGCAATGAGTAGGCCGCGCATGATGATCAGCAGGTACACGGCGAGCAGGGCGAGGATACCAAACAGACCAAACTCTTCTGCATAAGCGGCGAAGATAAAATCGGTAGAGCGCTCGGGCAAAAAATTCAGCTGTGACTGGGTACCGTTAAGCCAGCCTTTGCCATACAGCCCGCCGGAGCCGATGGCGATTTTGGATTGAATAATGTGATAACCGGCCCCCAGTGGTGATTGTTCCGGGTTGAGAAAAGTGAGCACCCGCTGGCGCTGGTAGTCTCGCATGAAATGCCACAGTACCGGGGCGCTGGCCGCCAACGCAGCAGCAGCGATAAAAATCAGCCGCCAGGAAATGCCTGCAAACAACAATACAAAAATACCGGCACCGGCGATGAGCAGAGCGGTACCCAGGTCCGGTTGTTTGGCAATGAGCAGGGTGGGAATCACGATAATCAGGCAGGCCATTAACAGGCGTTTCGAGGTGGGTGGCAACGGGTGGTCACTGAGATACCAAGCCACCATCATAGGCACGGAGAGTTTCATCATTTCTGATGGCTGAAAACGAAACAGGCCGAGGTCCAGCCAGCGTTGTGCGCCTTTGCCGGTTTCACCAAAAAACAGCACGGCCAGCAGCAGGCCAATGCCCAGCCCGAAAAACCAGGGTGTCCAGCGTTTCAGCGTGGCGGGGGTGATTTGTGCCAGTGCCAGCATAATGGTGAAGGCTATACCCAGGCGCACGACCTGACGCCAGACGATATCGATGTTTTGCCCGCTGGCGCTGTACAGCACAAACAGGCTGACCACGGAGAGTGCGAGCAGACAAATCAGCAGCGGGGCATCCAGATGCAGCGTTTCAGCCAGGGTGCGGCGATTGGTGCGCAATGCCTCGGCGCGGGCCTCAAACAGACTCACGGTTTTTGTTCCTTTTGCGCCGGGTTTTCTAACATCTGGTGCAGATAATAGTCCATGACCTTGCGCGCAATAGGTGCGGCCACTGCGCCGCCGCTGCCGCCATTTTCCACCACGACAGCCACCGCAATACGTGAATTTTCCACTGGGGCAAAACCCACAAACAGGGCGTGATCACGTAGCTTTTTGGCAATTTCCTCTTCCACATATTCTTCATCCTGTTTGATACCAAACACCTGTGCGGTGCCGGTTTTACCCGCAATTTTGTATTTTGCGCCCTGACCAATGCGACGTGCCGTGCCTTTGGGGCTATGTACCACCTGGGTCATGGCTCGAATGATGTAGTCCCAATTGGCCCGGTTGAGCACGGGCACCGTAATATTGGGTACGGTCGGTCGACCGATAATTTCCCGGCTATTCGGGTCTTCGGTGGCTGCCAGCAGGCGTGGGCGCAGCTGGTGGCCGTAGCGGGACAGCGTGGCTGTGGCTTCTGCCAAATGCAATGGTGTGGCCAGAAAAAAGCCTTGGCCAATACCGGTGATCAGGGTTTCGCCGGGATACCAGATAGTGCGTTTAACCCGCCGTTTCCAGTGACGTGAGGGTACCAGCCCTGTCAATTCTCCGCTGGTGTCGATGCCCGTGAGATCATTAAAGCCGAAAGGCTCAAGGAACTGGGAAATCCGGTCAATGCCCAGCGTCAGCGCCAGGTCATAAAAATACACGTCGCAGGATTCGACAATGGCTTGCGTGAGATCCATATGCCCATGACCGGTTTTTTTCCAGTCCCGGTATTTGTGCTCGTCGCCATCGAGCATGTACCAGCCCTGACAATAAGTGGAAACATTGGGGTCAATGAGGCCATATTCTAGTCCGGCCAGAGCAACAAAGGGTTTGATGGTGGAGCCGGGGGGATAACGGCCGCGCAGGGCACGATTAAACATGGGCTGGTCCGAGGAATCCTGTAGTACACGGTAAGTCTTGCTGTCGATGCCACCCACAAACAGGTTGGGATTAAAAGTCGGCATGCTCACCAGTGCCAGTACGCTGCCATCGCTGGGATCAATGGCAGCCAGCGCACCATTGTTGTCGCCAAAAGCAGTTTCGGCGATACGCTGTAATTCAATGTCCAGATTCAGATACAAATTGAGGCCGGGTATGGGCGGGGTGCGTTCCAGTACTCGTAGGGTGCGGCCCTGGGCATTGGTTTCCACCTGTTCGATGCCTACTTCACCATGCAGCAGGTCTTCGTAAAATTTTTCTATGCCGGTTTTGCCAATAAAGTCTGTGCCTTCGTAATTGGTGTTGTCGATGCGCTGCAATTCCTGTTCGCTGATGCGTCCTACATAACCCAGTGCGTGTACGCCACGGTCATTGAAAGGGTAGTGGCGATAGAGGTTGGCCACGGTATCGACGCCGGGGAAACGATGCCGGTTGACCGAGAAACGCGCAACTTCGACATCGGAAAGCCGGGTGCGCAGAGGGACGGGTTTGTGGTGCTGGGTGCGTTTCAGGCGTTTTTTGAAGCGGGCGATGTTTTCGTCACTGATCTCGATGAGCTGGCGCAATTCGGCAATAGTGGTGTCCAGATCGGTGATCCGCTCACGGGTGATTTCCAGTTGATAGCTGGGGAGGTTTTCCGCTAATAATGCGCCGTTGCGGTCGTAAATCAGTCCACGGGTGGGCGGTACGGCACGAATATGTACGCGGTTTTTGTCAGAGAGTACAGAGTAAGTATCGTGTTGCAGCACTTGTAAATCAAACAGGCGTACCAGCAGGAGAATCATCAGGGCAATGGTCAACAGCAATGCAATGGTGGCCCGGTTGGTGAACAGGTGGGTTTCGCGAAAGTGGTCCTTGAGTGTGGAATGTGAAGCCATGAAGCAATGCTCAGCGGTTTATTGTCGTTGCGAGTTCAGCGGACACGATAAGTTCGGCGCAGGCCACGCAAGACAACAAACAGGAGTGGCCATATCAGCATGCTGGTGAGCGCAGGCAGCCAGTAGGCCCAGGTTTCTGCGGACTGTCCTGTAGCACCCTTGATCCAGAACACCAGCATCAGATGCAGGGCGATCAGCAATAAGACGCTGACGGCCTGCTGCCACAGGGGAAATAGGCGGATGCGCTGATGCAGGCGTAACGCTAAATAGGCAACTACGGCCAACGCCAGGGCATTTTGTCCCAGCAGGGCACCGTGGGCTACATCCAGCATCAGTCCGGTCAGCCAGCCGACGCCGACACCGATACGCTCGGGCAGGGCAATGCACCAGTAGATCAGCACCAGGGCCACCCAGTCCGGGCGCAGGTTTTGTGCCCAGTCAGGCAGAGGCAGCATTTGCAGTAGCAAGGCGGCAATGAAAGTGAGCAGCAGGGTGAGTCCGCCGTGATGTCGGGTTATGTTTGCGGACATGGGCTTATGTTCAGGACCATTCTGTGTAGGGTTATTGTGCTCAAGGCCATTGTGTTCAATACCGCTCTATTCAAGACCATTGTGCTCAAGACCATTGTGCTCAAGGCTGTGCTGCTCCGGTGGTTGGTGGCGTTGCGGTCTGCTTATCCTTGTGTTGGGTAGCAGGCCAGATCAACAGAACTTCGCGAGCCTGTTCCAGTCGTGCGCTGGGCATGGCCGAAATGATCGCATAGGGCAGAGTGGGGTCTTTGACAATCCGGGTCACCATCGCCACGGGATAACCGACCGGGAAGCGCCCGCCGAGCCCGGAGGTGGTGAGTAAATCACCCTCGATAATGTCGGCGCTGATGGGCAGATAGGGAATGTCCAGCTTGTCGGGTGCGCCAGTGCCCAGAGCGATGGCGCGCAGACCATTGCGATTTACCTGGACGGGAATGGCGTGATTGGCGTCAGTGATCAACATGGCCGTGCTGGAAAACGGTCCAAGATGTACGATTTGTCCCATAGCACCCTCGGCATCCATTAGCGGTTGGCCGAGATACACTTTATTGCGGCTGCCTTTGTTAATGACAATTTGTCGGGTGAAAGGCTCAAGGCTTACTGCCAGCAATTCGCCGATGAGCACTCGCTCACTGATTTTTTTGGAGGAGTGCAGTAATTCACGCAGGCGCTGGTTTTCTGCTTTTAACGATTGAAGCTTTTGCAGACGTGCTTTGAACAAGGTCTGCTGAAGTTTAAGCCGGTTATTTTCTTCCAGCAGGGTTTCTCTGCTGGAAAAGCTGTCGTTCACCCAGTAGCTCGCCGCTACGGGCAGGTTGACGACGTATTGCAGCGGATAAATCAGCAGAGAGAGCCCGGAGCGAATGCCTTCAAGATGATTCTGACGATGATCCAGCGCCATCATCAACAAAGAGAAGATGGCCAGCACCACCAGACGGGTGGTAATCGATGGCCCCTGTATGAATAGCGGTTTTATCTTGGGAACCTCGGCTTAGGGCTTGTCAATAAATAACTTGATCATTTTGCTGGCCTATCCTTTCGTCTTCTGCGTTATGGAAAGGGTTGCATACAGTGAGTATGCGCCCCTTTCCATGCCTTGAATACAAAACGATATTCGGCGTAATACCTAGATCCTGCAAGTGATCGTGCTTGCGCAGTGCAAGATATTGATTCGTAGAGTGAATGACAACTTTGAGCGTAATCCTTATTGTGATT
>QIGJ01000284.1 GCA_003229995.1 Gammaproteobacteria bacterium
GACTGCGCTGCCTCAGCATTCTTGCGTGCCTGTTTGTAATCACCTTCCTGCAAAGCATGTTCAGCGTTCTGCAACAAGGCTTCGGCCGACTGCAAGTCCTTGCTCGCATGTACCGCTGCGCCTGCTTTACGGGCGGCGTCCAACGCCTGACGCGCATCACTCATCTCCTGCACCGGCGGCACAGTAGCACAGGCCGACAACACGAGTGCAAACACCAAAAAGGAGACTTTGAAATGCTTTTTGAGAAAAAATGAGATTGTATTCATTGAGCCATTGAATTAAGACCTAGATCCTGCAAGTGATCGTGCTTGCGCAGTGCAAGATATTGATTCGTAAAGTGAATGACAACTTTGAGCATAATCCTTATTGTGATTATCGAAAAGTTTCATCTCACTCTACGGATCAAGAGCTTGTGCTGAGTGAGTGCGAGCACTTGCAGGATCTAGGTAAGAATATATACCCGTGACATCACGGTGAAATCAACCTAGCACCAGCCCCAAACACTGTCAACAACCTGTCAAAAAGCACATTCGAGGCGACAACGCTCACAAGCAACCGATACAATTGCCGCCAGTCAATAACACCATCAGGAGACACCGGCATGTCCACCATTATCTACCACAACCCACGTTGTTCCAAGTCACGCCAAACGCTGGAACTGCTGAAAAACAACAATATTGAAACCCGTGTCGTGGAATATCTCGACTCCCCTCCGGATGTTACCACCCTTGATGAAGTACTCAAGTTGCTCAATCTCGAACCCCGCCAGTTGATGCGTATACACGAAGCCGAATACAAAGACAACAAACTCGACGATACCTCTCTGAGTCGCGAGCAACTCATCGCCGCCATGGTGGCACACCCCAGACTCATCGAACGCCCCATCGTCATCACCGAACACAACGGAAAACGCCAAGCTGCCATTGGTCGTCCGCCGGAATCCGTGCTGGACATCCTGCCATGAGTGATATCCTCGTTTTATATTACAGCCGCAAAGGCAGTACCGCCGAAATGGCCACTCTCATCGCCCGGGGCATTGAAGAAACACCCGGCGCACACGGCTGCGCACCGTGCCTCCCGTATCCACCCTCTGCGAAGCCACTACTGACGACATTCCCGCCAACGGCCCTCCCTACGTCAACCACGACGACCTGCACGAATGCAGCGGCTTGATCCTCGGCAGCCCCACCCGCTTCGGCAACATGGCTGCACCACTGAAATATTTCATCGACACCACCTCCGACATCTGGCTCTCCGGCGCACTCGCAGGTAAACCCGCCGCCGTGTTCACCTCCACCTCCAGTCTGCACGGTGGACAGGAAAGCACCTTGCTGAGTATGATGATCCCCCTGCTGCACCACGGTATGCTCATCACTGGCCTGCCCTATTCCGAAACGGATTTGATCCACACCACTAGTGGTGGCACACCCTATGGCGCGAGTCACTTTGCGGGGGATGATAATAAGAGACCACTGAGTGATGAGGAGAAACGGTTGTGCAAGGCGCTGGGGAAACGGGTGGCGGAAATTGCTGTTAGCTTGCGGGGTTCTGCGTAGGAGACAGTAGCACAGCATATTGCGCCTAAGGAATGGAGATTAAATAATCTTATACCATTGACATCCCGTCTTCGCCCGTTCTTCAATCACAAAAGCTCGAAATATACTCGTGGCGATTTAGATGTCACTGCACGTCCTCTTTATCCCATGGCTGCGTTGTTGTCCTCGCAATAGAACGACTATTACTCGTCATTTCGCCTTGCCATGAAATAAATAGGACGCACAGTGACACCTAAATCCCAAACGCCATGAGTATCGATAAAGTCTTTGGCGTCCATGATCAAATCAACCCTCGCACAAATGGAATCGTCAACTTCCGCTGCTGTACCAACGATGCCTCATCCAAGCGGTCCAACAACTTAAACAACGACCCCATATCCCTTGCACTGCGCCGCATCAAAAATTGCGCCACCTCATCCGGCAGATTAAACCCCCTCCCCTTCGCTCGCAATTGGAGTGCAGTAATTTTCCCCGTGTCATCCAGCTCCGCCAGTTGCATCACTGGCCCCCAGGTCAGACGTGATTGTAAATCAGGCAATTGTGTTTTTAACGCTGAGGGTGCGGTATCGGCAGCCACTAACAAACAACCACCCGCATCACGCACACGGTTATAAAAATGAAACAGAGCTTCATCCCACTGAACGTTACCCGCAATGAGTTGCAAGTCGTCAATACACACCAGTGACATTTGTTCCAGTCCATCAAAAATTTCAGGGGATAATTCTGCCAGTTCCACCATCGGCAAATAAGCCACGGTGCGTTGATGTTCTGCTGCAAGCTGACAGGCGGCTTGCAGCAAGTGACTTTTACCAACGCAGGTGCCGCCCCATAAAAACAGGAACTGTTCAGCAGCAACATTGCCTGCCGCAGCATGTTGCAGATGGTGTATTATTTCTGCGTTTTCCTCGTCCGAAAAATAATGATCAAATGACAAGCCGTCCCGCCAGGCAAAACGCAAAGGTATTTGTTCTGTGACCACGCTGTTCACTCTAAAAATTTACGGATCAGCATAAAGTTTACTTTGTTGGTATTGCTGATGCGCATAACGCAATAACACCATAATCACTGCTGCGGCAGGCAATGCCAGCATGACGCCGACAAAACCAAACAACTGGCCACCGGCCATCACGGCAAAAATGACCGCGACCGGGTGAAGACCGATTTTATCACCCACCAACAATGGCGTTAATAACATACCCTCCAAAGCCTGGCCGACACCAAAAACCAATGCCACCAACAGTAAATAGTACATTTCGTGAAATTGCATCATCGCCGCAATGCCCGCTAACAGAATACCGATAATAAACCCGAGGTACGGCACAAAGCTTACTATTCCTGCCACTACACCAATAATCAATGCCAGCTCCAGACCGATCCACCATAGACCCAGTGAATAGACTGCGCCCAGCGCCAACATCACTAATAACTGGCCTCGCAAAAAAGCACCCAGCACGGTGTCGGAATCTTTGCTCAGCTGCACTGCGGTGGCTTCCCATTTACGGGGTAACAATTCCCTCACCGATGTTACCAGGTGATCCCAATCCCGTAATAAATAAAAGGTCACCACCGGAATTAATACCAGATTCGCCAATATCGCCAGCATCGCCATGCCCGATGAAGACAGCCAAGACATGACACCACCTGCCGCACCACCCACCTGTAACCAATTTTTCTGTACAGCGGATTTGAACATTGACCAATCCAGCATCGCAGCATCCACACCAAAGGTTTGTTTCAGCCAGGGTGTCAGATGTGTTTGCAACCAATCGATATATGTCGGCAGGGCTTTGGCGAGGGAAGCAAGTTGTTGTTGCAGTGCAGGCACCAGCAGTAGCACCAATCCCGCCAATACAGATAACAGCAATACAAATATTATTACTACCGCCGCCGTACGCGGCAGACCTTTTGCTTCCATGCGATCCACCAGTGGATCACCCAGATACGCCAGTAACGCCGCCATCAAAAAGGGCGTTAATACCGGAGCCAACCAATAAATTAAAAAACCCGTCGTCAACATAACAGCGAGCAATAACCATTTTTGTGAATCGTTTAACATGTATAAAAACTCTGTGTAATGACGAAAAATGTAAACCTAGATCCTGCAAGTGAACGTGCTTATAGAGTGCAAGATATTGATTCGTAGAGCGAATTAAAAATTTGAGCGTAATCCTTAATTGTGATTGCCGAAAATTTTAATATCCTTCTACGAATCAAAAGCTTGTGCTATGTGAATGCGGTCACTTGCAGTGATTTAAGTTAAGGAACGTGCACGAATTAACTTCCCTGTTTTGCATCCCGGCTTCAGCCCGTCTTCGTCCGTTCCTCAATCACAAAAGCTCGAAATAGAACAACTATTCCTGCACTTTTGTTCAATCAGAACGAACGAATACGCACTAAATCCGGGCGCGAAACAGGGAAGTTATTTCGTGCCCATTCCTCATATGTGGTTTGCATCAGTTTTTTTTCTGCATGATGTTACATGCCCGTTTACTCCATACTAAAACATAATCCAGGCCACTCAGCACTGTAGTGGCAAGCACGATATAGGACAACGCTTCAACAACCCAGGGCGTGAGAGCAAAATCGCCGTGATAAAACACCACTGCCAGCACGAAGACAATTTGTATGACGGTGTTCAGCTTGCTGATGCGTGAGGGCTGCATCTCGAAGCGGCCCAGCCTGTAATGAAAAACCACTCCACCGATAACAATCAACAAATCCCTCACCAGTACGACAATCAACAACCACAACGGTACTAATTCCAGCCAAGTCAAGGTGATAAACGAACACACCAACAACAGTTTGTCGGCCAACGGATCGAGTATGGAGCCCAGACGGCTTTGCCAGCCATAATGCTTGGCGAGAAAACCATCCAACCCGTCGGAAAAACCCGCCACTGCAATCCATACCAGTGCTACACCAAATTCCAGCTGCAACAAGCTCCACACCACAGGCACCACCAGAAACATACGGACGATGCTGATGGCATTAGGCAGTTGACTCAGTTCCATAACGTCAGGTTTTCACCAGTTTCCTACTTTAAGGAAGCAGCTGATAAGTCTGCGTATTTCTTTTTGGTCGACTGATTCGCTCCCCATCCGCCGTCATCGGTGGCTGATAACGTCGTAATACACGCCCCAGTGCAATGGTCTGGGCAATGGCATCGGGGCCACCCTCCACATCCAGTTCGAAGGTGACCTGATCGGCATCCACCTGTGCAACCTGTACATGTTCCACCTGTTGCAGGGACTTCAGATAACGGGTGACCCGCGCATAATCACGCAGGGTACGTACATCAATAATCGTCACCGGTAACAGATCAGCCTGCTCCCCCGCCACCGGCGCATAACGCGATGCCAGCACCTTGATGGCACCAAAAACGCCTTTATCGATCACTTCCACCGGCAATGTACCCGCTGCCGCCCATGACTGTGTTTGTCCACCTTCCAGCAGCGTCCACTGCGCCTGCCATTTACCACTGGCAGTGCGATACATACGGCCAACCAATATCGATTCGGTGCGATAACGTAACGAAGCCTGCATAATCGGCTCGCGAAAATTACCCCATACATCGGCAAAAGGCAGTGCCCGCTGATCCTGCAAGTCCATCAACGGCAACAGCAAGGCCAGACCACGGCGCTGCGCCTCACGAGCCAGCAACTCACGCACGGGTTCCGGCGAATCGGCACCCAGCAGATAACGCTTGCCCTCGTCCTGCACCGCCAGCCAGACCAGCGTTGCCGGACGCGTTGCACCCCACACAGGCAGACCGTTGTCACGCAGCATTTTGTCTACGGCAGCCTTGTCAAAACGGAACAACACAATTTGCGGATCAGCCCCGCGCGCACTCAGTGTGGCCGCCTGCAGGGTCTGTTCACGCTGCTCCTTCGGCAACGCACGATACCGGTACTGCTGCAAAAACCGGGCCGGACGACGTATTGACTGCACGACACCTTTCAGTTCTGCGGCATCACGCCGAGCACTGACTTTGACCACGACCTCAGCCAATGCCGTCGCCATGGCCTTCGCCCGCTCACTGCGTTTTTGGCTGAAAACCTGCACCTCAGCCTCGTACAAACCACTGACTTCTGCCGCCATACCCACTATCGGCAACACCATTAACAATCCGGCCAACCACACAATGCCAAAGCCACGTATTTTCATCATCGTTGTCACAGCACAATCCTTTGGTTTCTACATGAAGCGCACGCTATGCGAGCCACTCGACCAAGTCAATACAACCGTCTTCAGAAATATCCACCGAAGAACCGAGAATCAGTCCTCGAAACTCGCCTCTCAAAACCAGAAACTGATAACATACGCCTCGACATTCGTTATGACTATTCAGGTATCCCATGAGCAATTCCGACGCCAAACCCACTTCTCTAAGCTATCGTGACGCAGGCGTTGACATTAACGTCGGCAACCAACTCATCGAGCGCATCAAACCTATCGCCAAGGCCACCCGCCGCCCCGGCGTGCTGGGCAGCATCGGCGGCTTCGGCGCACTGTTTGAACTTCCTACCAACCGCTACGACAAACCCGTGCTGGTTTCAGGCACCGACGGTGTGGGCACCAAACTGAAACTGGCCATGGAAATTGGCAAACACGACAGCATTGGTATCGACCTGGTGGCCATGTGCGTCAACGACCTGATTGTCGCAGGAGCCGAGCCTCTGTATTTCCTCGACTATTATGCCACTGGCAAACTGTCGCTGAACATGGCCGAAGCGGTTATCAGCGGCATTGGTGAAGGCTGCCAGCAGGCCAGTTGTGCATTGGTAGGAGGAGAAACCGCCGAAATGCCCGGCATGTATGAAGGTGACGATTATGATCTGGCCGGATTTTGCGTCGGTGTCGTGGAAAAATCCAAAATCATCGACGGCAGCAAAGTCACCGTCGGTGACATGCTCATCGGTCTGGCCGCCAGTGGCCCGCACTCCAACGGCTATTCGCTGATTCGCAAGATCATCGAAGTGAGCGGTGCGGATCTTACCAAAGACTTCCACGGCAAATCCCTTGGCGAAACCCTACTGACCCCAACACGCATCTACGTCAAAGCCCTGCTCGCCCTGCTGGCAAAAGTGGACATACATGCTCTCGCTCATATCACGGGTGGCGGCCTGTTGGAAAACCTGCCGCGCGTCATGCCCGCAAGCACCTGCGCTATCATCGACAGCAACAACTGGCAACGTCCGCCCGTATTCGACTGGTTGCAAGAAAACGGTAACGTCACCGACAAGGAAATGTACCTCACCTTTAATTGCGGCATAGGCATGGTGCTGTGTGTAGCCAAAACTGACGTGGAACCAACATTGCGTCTGCTCACCGAACAGGGTGAAAGTGCCAGCGTCATCGGCCGGATTGAAACGGCCACGGGTGATAGCGAACAAGTGATCATTAACTGAATACCGCGTTTTGCACTGATCGCAGAGCCATTCCCGCTGAATTCTACCCCCCAGCGCCTGAACTTTCCCTGGCTTTTCGCACAGCGCCGTCCAATGTCGGCCTTCAAACCCACAGAATTTCCCGGTAACGGCTCCATGCGTTGCTCTCTCTACGGTTTAACGGATTAATTTAGATTCAAACCAGCGTTTGATTTCTTCACATAAAGAGCTCACCAATGCGGTTTCACATGAGCTAAAAACACCGCTTGCCAGACTGCGCTTTGGCATGGAAATGTTGCCATCATCCTCTGATGAAGCAGATAAAAAGCGCTACATGGCAAGCATGAATGCAGACATCGATGAACTGGATCAACTGGCGCTCGAACTGTTAACCTATCCCTTTCCTTAAACTGAAATCAGGATCACAGCAATACACAAAGAGACACACAGATGAGTATTTCAGCCAAAAAAAATGCCTCAAGTATGCACTACCCTATCTACCTGCTAATAGCGATCTTATTCAGTATAAAAACTGTGTTCGCTGCTGACATTATCGTTTTTATCAAAGAAAAAGGCAGTGGTATACCCATTGAAGGAGCAACGGTTGTTATTAATGAAGGTGCCTTTTATGACGAAACAGGAAAAACCGGAGAGATCAGATTTTCTGATATTGCATCTCCCAACAAAATTAAAGTATTGGCAGCAGGATTTGAAACATTGGTGATACAGGTTCCGCAAAACCGGACAAAGGTCACTCTTTATCTGGAACCCTTTGTTATTGAAAGTGAAGGTCTGAAGGTAACCGCAAAACGACTGGAAGAAAAAACATCAAAGCTGACACTTTCCAGTGCGGAATTGATCAAAGCGGCAGGCAGCGGCGGTGATCCTCTCAAAGCCATCACCACATTGCCAGGCATCGTTGCTGTCAGCGAAGGTTCCGCAGAAGTCTACATGCGCGGCAGTAACGGCAATGACAATATCACCTGGGTTAATAATGTACCGGTGGGTTACCTTTACCATTTCGGCGGACTTCAATCGACCATCAACCCTGCATTAATCGAAGATATCAATGTCTTTTTGGGAGGTTTTCCCGTCCAATACGGCGATGCCTTGGGGGGTGTGGTCGATGCCAAATTACGCCCCCCAAAAAATGACCGTATGCATTATAAGTTTGATATTTCCACCATCACCAGTTCATTTTTGGTAGAAGGCCCGGCGGGAGAAACCGGGGATGACAGTTTTTTTATAGCGGGTCGTCGCAGCTATCTCGATCTGATTTTATCCCCCAGTGCGGCCACTGATTTTTTTGCCGATGATGATGATGAAGATGATCCTGATCGCATATTATTAGTACCACGGTTTTATGATTTTCAGGCGCTCTATCGTCGCCAGCTTGATAACGGCTACCTCGACGGCTATGTGTTTTCAGCAAGTGATGAATTAAAGATGGAACTACGCAGCTCAGCCAGGTCCGACCCCCAGCTCGCCGGTGAGTTGAGTCAAAAAATAGCCTATCAAACCACCGGCCTTACCTGGCAGCAACGCTGGAACAGCCAATGGGACAGCTTGGCAACACTGGCCTACATCCATGAAAAACGGTCAACTCGCATAGGTCGCGATGAGCAGGGAGAACCCTTTTTTGCCCGCACTGAAGAGAACCAAATTTATCTGCAACCGGAATTACGCTGGCAGATACAGGAAAAATCACAGCTCAGTTTTGGCTTGTCCAGCACTTACACCACCATTCCAGTAGATGTCTATGCCCCCCGGCGCTGTACAGAAAATGATTTTAATTGTGACTTTACCTCACAGAAAAAATATCGCCTTAATAAAACACTCAACGGCAGTGAGATATCCCCCTACATCAAATATCGCCAACAATGGACAGACCGGTTAACGACCCGGCTTGGCCTGCGCCATACCAATATTGAAGTCACCGGAGGATTTCACGCTCACCAACTCTCGCCGCGCGCAACACTGGAATATCAATTGACACCCGATACTCTGCTAATGGCCACCTGGGGTCAATACATCCAGATGCCACAAGGCGTAGAAGTTGTTGAATCGTTTGGGAACCCGGCCTTGCTGATGACCGAAGCAGAGCATCGCATTCTCGGCATTGAACATCAGATTACCCCGCTCTACAGCGTCAAGGCCGAGGTCTACCACAAACCGATGAAAAACCTGATTATTGCCCTTGATGAAAATGACCCGCCTGACAACTACGCCAACCAGGGTACCGGTGAGGCCTATGGTTTTGACCTGTTTATCAAACGCACTCCCAGCCAGGGAAAAATCGGTTGGCTATCACTCTCCTGGGCCAAATCACGTCGCACCAATGACATTACTGGTATCACACGCGACTTTTCGGGTGACCAGCCTCTCACATTCATTGCCGTTTGGGGTCAGCCTTTTGGCGGCAGCTGGAAACGCTGGGACTGGAGCATCAAAGATTCCGGCCGACCCTATACCGCTGTCATAGATCGTAACCGGGAAATCCCGAATGACCCCACCAGTCGCTGGATTGCCACATACGGCAAACACAACGCCGAACGCCTGCCCACGTATTACAAGGTAGATCTGCGTATCGGCCGTGAAGTGCTGCTTAGAGAGTCCAGATTAACGTTTTATCTTGATCTGCAAAACGTCACCTTCGCCAAAAATATTGTTGAGTACGATTACGGTAATGAATACGAAAAAATCGACAACCCCTCCGAAGTTACCGGCATATCATTTTTCCCTTTTTTTGGTGTAGAGCTGGAGTTTTAAAAACATGAATATTCAGTATGAATTTTTATCACTGATGAACAGTGGCGGCCCGATTATGTGGGTTAT
>QIGJ01000078.1 GCA_003229995.1 Gammaproteobacteria bacterium
GCTGCCGTGTGGTCGGCAAAACCAACGCAGACAAACGCCCAGCGATTTGCGCACTGGTGATATCCCCACAACCTACTGCCGCAAAAAAATCCTCTGTTGAGGAACGCTTGTATTGCTTTGCGAGAGCGTCAAAATTGATTTTCGAAAGGCCAAGACGCTGAAATTCCTTTTCCACCGCATCACGGCCATCCGCAACATTATTGGCAAAATCCTGCTGCCGAAACCATGCCCGTACTTTGGCACGGGCACGCGCACCGGTGAGATAGCCAAGATGCAGATTCAACCAGTCCCGGCTCGGCTTACTTTGCTTCGAGGTCAGGATTTCAACCTGCTCGCCGTTTTGTAATTCATAACCAATAGACACAATTTTTCCATTGACTTTAGCCCCACGAAAACCATGTCCCACATCTGTGTGTATGTGGTAGGCAAAATCCAGTGGTGTAGAGCCCTTGGGCAGATCCAGCACCTTGCCTTGCGGCGTTAACACATAGACCCGGTCCTGGAAAACTTCAGACTTGAAACGATCAATAAAGTCGTCCATGTCTCGTTCTTCATCTTTCCATTCCAGTATTTGACGCAACCAGGATATCTTTTCCCGATAAACATCATTTTGACGACCGCCCTCTTTATATCCCCAATGCGCCGCGACACCATGCTCGGAATGTTGGTGCATTTCGTGGGTACGAATCTGTATTTCCAGCGTCTTCCCATCCGGACCAATCACTGCCGTGTGCAAGGATTGGTAGCGGTTTTCCTTGGGTGATGCGATATAGTCATCGAACTCGCTGGGAATGGGCTGCCACAAGGTATGTACCAATCCCAACGCGGCATAACACGCCGCCACATCATCGACTAAAACCCGTACTGCGCGCACGTCAAACAAGCCCTGAAAACCCACCGACTTGCCTTCCATTTTTCGCCAAATGCTGTAAATGTGCTTCGGTCGCCCCACCACCTGCCCGTCGACACCGGCAACATCAAGCTCGTGGCGCAACTGTTTTACAACACCAACAATGTACTTTTCACGATCCTCCCGGCGCTCATCCAGCAATCGTGCAATGCGCTGATAATTTTCAGGCTCAAGAAAGCGAAAACTTAAATCTTCCAGTTCCCATTTTAATTGCCAGATACCCAGACGATTAGCCAATGGTGCAAAAATATCCATTGTTTCACTGGCCACCCTGCGCCGGGACTCCTCCGGCATGGTCTTTAATTCACGCATGATCTGCACACGCTCTGCAAGCTTGATCAGCACCACACGCGTACATCTTCTGCCATACCCAGTAACAGCTTGCGCAAACCTTCGAAATGAGTGAATTTTTCATCGCTGCTTTGCCGTTGGAGCCTGTAATTATCAACAACGCGCAGCTTGCGCACACCAGCGACCATTTCCGCCATGCCAACACTGAAAAGGGGTTCCAGTTGCTCCGGAGGCAACATAACCGGGGGAATGTCACTGAATAACGCGGCGACCAGCGGATCGGCATCCACATGCAACGTCATTAAAATCTCAACCACACCCCGGGCATGTTGCAGCAATGGCTCCACAGAAATACCCTGTGTTTTTGCCACAGTAACGATAAGGGCATCGGCTTCCAGCAACGCATCGTGCGCGCCCTCAGGCAACTGCGTGCTGATTTCACGCAACCAGTGCGATGCTTCAGGCAGCGTCATGCCGGAGAGCGTTCATTGAGTGTGATAATTTTGCGGCAGAATCACCAGGCTGGCGGCAGACGCTCATTAAGCGTGATAATTTTATTCTCAATCGTAATGTAACCACCAATGGACAGATCGCGTAAAATACGGCTGACCATCTCCCGTGATGCACCCACCATGCTGGCAATATCACGCTGCGTCAGCCGTTGTCTGATAATATTTTTTCCGTCCACTTCTTCGGACATTTCCAACAACAAGCGGGCAACCCGACCATACACATCCATTAAAGCCAAGCTGCGTACATTTTCGGTCAATTCACGCAGGCGATACGCCAACCCACGCATCACCGCCAAAGCAATAGTGGCGTGCTGCTCCATACATTTTTCAAAGGCCGCTTTTGACAATACGGCCAATTTGGTGTCTTCCACCGTCATCACCGATGCCGAACGCGGTGCCTCATCGAGAATAGCCAGTTCACCGAAATACTCCCCGGTGCCTTGCAGATTCAAGGTCACTTCCTTGCCTTCTTCATCCGACAAAAATACCTTGACCTTGCCGGACAGCACCACATACAACGAATCCGATGTGTCACCCTCGCAGATCACCAAGGTATTTTTCGGGAAACTACGTGTAACCGCCAGACTGGATACAGCTGCCATCTCTGTCTCTGACAGTCCCGAAAATAACGCAATGTTTCTGAGTGCCACGTAAATACTCCTTTTTACAGTAAGATAAGTCTCACTTTTATAATTAGATTATAGTCCAAAAAATTATTGACCCAAAATGTGAATTTTCACAGTAAATCAGTGTACTACCACCTTTCCCCGCAGAGCCTATGTGCCTATGCTGATCAGCAGAAAAGGGAAAATCGAATTAAAATGACAAGGGCGTCATTACAATTTCACGATTTTGGCACCACACAATGCAGCATGGCAAGTCGCGTTACGACTTATTGCAAAATCGTTACACAGATATGTCGTAACAGCAACTGTTACCTAAAGAAAGTAGACGCCGGACAACCCATGATGATCACGACACACAAAATCGCAAGTTTCTCACCCAGCATACCCAACACACTCATAGCGCACGGTGGTAAAACAACGATTGCACCCTCATCCCTCTCCGCCTGGAAAGCCTTTCAGGCTGGCATGCAAATGCTACAGCGGTATGCGGATCGTTCGCCGGTTGACATTCCTGCTGTCGCAAAATCGAATCTACAGTTATTGCACCAGTCGTTATCTTACGACCCACAGTACAGTGACAATATCGACGATATCCGACGCGAGGGCGCAAAAAACGACCAAGCAATACTACGGAATTTATATACAGATCAAGGCCTTACAGCGGACCTCCTAGCATTTCAAGAGGGAACATCAATCAATTTGACAACACTACCACAGCGCTACACGATGTACCTGCTTATTTCAGGCAATGTGCAACTTTCAAGCAATGTTCAACTCGATGTGAAAAATAAAACCAGTAGTCCGGTACGGCATTGGTGGGACCGTATCGGCCCAAATAGCAATAAAAACTGCCTGCGCAGCGGAGACGTTATCATTCGCTCATACACACAAAAAAATGACCGACTGATCGCCTGTGGGAAAAACTGCCTACTGTTGAGGGTACACACACCGACGGTGGAATCGTCCAGAAAAACGGCTTCATAAACCTAAATCCGGTGAGTGCTCGCATTCACAGAGCACAATAAAATTTACGGAGAAAAGCTGAATTAATTTCCTTTTGATATTTTATAACAATTTCTACCCAACTCTTTCGCTAGGTAAAGCGCCTTGTCCGCCTGTAATATTAAATCGGAAGGTGAAACTCCTTCACACGCCACCTTACTGGTAATACCCAAACTCACCGTAATATGATTTGTCACTTCAGAAAATTCATGTGGAATTGTTAACGAACGAATTTTTTCACAGAGCTTTTTCGCAAGCTTTTCTGCACCCTTAATATCAGTATTTGGCAAAACGACAGCAAACTCTTCCCCCCCATAGCGGGCAACAAGATCCGCAGGACGATGAACCATTTCATCCAGCGCAGTAGCAACCTGGCGAAGACAACCGTCGCCGGCAAGATGCCCATAATTATCGTTAAAAGGTTTGAAAAAATCGATGTCAATAAGAATGAGTGAAAGAGTACTATTTTCGCGGGCAGAGCGTAAACATTCTTTGCCAATGAACTCATCAAAACTGCGACGATTTGCAATACCCGTCAGACCATCGAGACTACTCAGTTTTTTCAATTCAACATTACGTTTCTCCAATTCAGATTGTAATTCCCGCAAGGCCTTAAAGGCTTCGTCTCTTTGGAGTTGTGTCAAGTAACTTTTGGAATGAGCACGAATTCGTGCAATCAACTCAATTTTATCAGGCAGTTTGACGAGATAATCATTTGCTCCTCTCTCAAATGCCAGGCTTTTATCTTCTGGATTTTCTTTCGTTGATAACACAATGACCGGGATATTTTTTGTTTTTTCATTATTTCGATAGGCATCAACTAAAGCATAACCATCAATATCAGGCATAATCAAATCTTGTAAAATAACGGTTGGCTGTAATGCTATCGCTTTTTCCAACGCCTGATTGGGATCATTGCAAGAATGAAACATAATATCTGCTTCATCCATGAGCATACGCCGAATACCCTCGGTCACCATCATTTGGTCATCAACCAGCAATACAATGGCAGTAAAATCTGAATTGCTCATTGTATTTTTATTTCACTCATATCATTCGTCACTATCGTTATATACCCGTCTCTGTTAACGTCTCACAGAGTGTGTTTCATTAACGTTTTCTTAACAATGAATGGGCAATATCATTGATTGGCAATACATCCATTGCCGCATTCAGGTCAACTGCTGCTTTCGGCATGCCATAAACTGCACAGGTTTCCTCATTCTGTGCAATGGTATATGCTCCATTCTGCCGAAGACTCAACATGGACTTGGCACCATCCCTCCCCATTCCCGTCAATAAAACGGCCGTTATCTTCCCTTTCCAATGTTGTTCAAGAGACTGCCAAAAAACATCAACTGAGGGTCGGTATGGTGTATCACGCGGTGTCGGTGAATAATGAAAGGTACCATTTTCAGCCAATAGTAAATGGTTGTCTGAGCCCGCAAGAAAAACAGTCCCTGCGACCGGTTTATCACCATCGCAGGCAATACGTACAGGAATATTCGACAACGTGCTCAACCACTCAGCCAAACCATGAACAAATTGTACATCCACATGCTGAACAATAACGATAGGGGAGTGAAAATCATGAGGGATGGATTGAAGTATCCTCGCCAATGCTTGCGGCCCCCCTGATGAAGACCCAATAGCAACCAATGAACCATGAGTTAAAGGTATTTTTTGGGACGGTGTAATATTGAAATGTGATTGAAAACCCAATGGAGCCGCTTGAGTCAGAATACTTAACATTGCAATTTTTTTCAGCAATGGTGCCTGTGAAGCAAGCACATTATTACCGGTAAGCACAGGGGTATTAATTGCATCAAGTGCCCCATAACCCATCGCCTCAAACACCAATGCCGAATTTGTATTCACCGATGAAGTGACCAACAATATCGGGCAAGGTGACATCCGCATAATTTCACGCGTGGTATCAACCCCATTCATCCCTGGCATAATGATATCCATTAACACTAAATCAGGGATATCTTCACGACAAGCTTCTATCGCTTCATGTCCATTAAAGGCGGTCCAGGCAACCTGATGAATCCCAGCACTTTCAATCACACGGCGAAGCCCTTCAATGGCCATTGGCATATCATTGACAATAGCGATCCTCATTTTTCCGCCACACCAATTAAATCCTCAACCGCATCGATAAGCGTATCATCATGAAAGCTACCCTTGGTCAAATAATAATCAGCTCCTGCATCCAAACCACGCCGCCGGTCTTCCGAACGATCCTTATAAGAAACAATCATGACTGGCAATATTTTCAGGTGTAAATCCTGTTTGATGGACTTCACCAGATCAATACCATCCATACGCGGCATATCCACATCCGTAATCACCAAATCGTAAGCAATACGACGCACTGCATTCCAGCCATCCATGCCATCGACGGCCAGATCAACAAAATATCCTTTCGACAATAGAAGATCTTTTTCCACTTCGCGTACCGTTAAAGAATCATCAACAATCAATATACGTTTACGGCTTACTTTCAAGTGATCTTCAGCGGCACGATAAACATCAGCCAAGCCACCATCATTAATCATATAATTAATACTTCTCACTAAATCATCAACATCTAAAATAAATAATGGCTCACCATTTTCCATCAGTGCCACGGAGTTTACATTAGGAATCTTTCCTAATCTTTCATCGAGCGCAGAAACAGAAAGTTGTTTCTGGTCAATATAACAATCGACGACAACACCATAAGTATCCATTCGGTCACTTAACAGTAACACCGTTAATGTATCATCTATCGAATCTATTTGTTCAAACCCCAACACTTCGGCAGCAGAAATAAGTCCAACATTTTCATTCTCCAGCGCAATAAATTGCCGACCTTCCATTTCTGTAATATCTTTTATATTTATTTTTAATATTCGATCCACTTTAGCCAAAGGAAAAGCATAAGGTTCATTGGATATCTCGACTAGCAATGCTGATATTACTGACAATGTCAGCGGTAATTTTAAAATAAATTTAACCCCTTTTCCTGGTGAGTTATTAACAACCACCGAACCACCAAGTTCCTTAACCATGTCTCTTACTACATCCAGGCCAACACCCCGACCAGAAACTTCGGTTACTTCATCACGCGTGGAAAAGTCGGGAAGAAATAAAAACTCTAATAGTTCATCATTGGAAAGATCTGGCAATATTGTCCGAGTCACCAGTTTTTTGTTGATCAGTTTTTCACCCAACACCACTAGGTTTATTCCAGCGCCATCATCAGTCACTGATATACGTAACATTCCACCAGCATGCGTGGCCGACAATCTTATCGTCGCTACTTTTTCTTTTCCACGCAGCACGCTCTTCAATAGACTCAATACCGTGGTCAATCGAATTACGTAACAGATGACTCAGTGGGGCTTTGATTTTTTCCAATACGTCTCTATCCACCGCACATTGCAAACCATCAATTTCCAACACAACTTCCTTATTTAACGAACGTGCAAGATCCCGCACCATACGCTGAAACCCAACAACACCATCCTCAAACGGCCGCATCCTGCTACCCGCAACCTCGCCATAGAGTTTCTTACAAAGGTAATCATTTTTCCGGTCATATTCATCTAACAGCAGTAATTGATCAGAGACATCACGCCGACATTCATTCAGACGAAGCAAGGCTGTTTTTTGTATTTCATCATTATTTGGAATATTGTGTTGTATTGATAATTCCCGCCAGGTTTCTAATATCGTAAACAATTCATCCTGATGCCTTTTAATTTGAAACAATGAATCAGAAAAACTTTTCACCTCTCTTGATTCCACCAGAAGCTCACTGGCCATACCTAAAATTCGAGACATTCTTTCAGCACTGATACGCAAAAACCGATCAGCTTCTGTTGCTGGAACTTCGGCAGTTGTGATAACGGTATCATTCATTGATATTTGTGGTGAAATGGTGGAATTTCTCTCCACTTGTGCATGCTTTCCAGCCAAAACCTGTTCGAGAGAAACCACTAAATCATCAACTAGAGAACCATTGTCACCCACCCATTTTTCGATATTGTCTTCATTGAGAAGCGAAATAGAAATAATCGTATCCACAGCTTTCAACAAAAGATCAATATCATGACTTTGTAAATTTAATTTATTTTTTTGTGCTGAAACAAAACATTCTTCCATGACATGTGAAATTTTCACAACAGATTCAACAGACACCATTCTCGCTGCACCTTTAATGGAGTGCGAGGCACGCATTACAGATTCCAGGTGTGTGGCTGAGGTGGTATTTTTTTCAAGCGCTAATAAATCTTTGCTTAATAATGTTGTTTGCCCTTCTATTTCCATTCGAAAAAGGTCAAACATTGACAAATCACCCATACCATCACTTGACGGGCTCATAACACCGCTCCTTCAAGTTTTTCTTGAAATTTACTGATATTAAAAATAGCGATTTGGTGATTGAACTGATTTATTGAACCTAATAATAAAAGCGCATTAGCAGCATCCAGTGTAGAGGGAACAGGCAACAAATCAGAATCACTATATAAATAGTGCCCCTTCACCTCATCAACCAAAAAAACATAATCTTTTTCATCCAGCTTAATAACCACCAGCCTTTTGGGTTTGTGCCGGTCTTCTTTTTTGTTAGTACTGCTAATACTATAACTTAATCCCAATAATTCACTTAATGAATAACATACTTTTATTTCCCCATTGATATTTACAATACCGGATATAAATCGATTCATATTTCGAGGAATTCGGTGGATAGTCCGTTCATTGGCTATTTCAGCAAGAACAACCGCAGGTAATGCAAACCATTCGTGACCGATACGAAATATCAACACACTATTATTTTTCGAATGATCAGAGCTTTCTTTTGCTGAGATTTCTTTTCGCCACTGAGATAGATACCCGAATGGCGCTACTCTTTCAAACACAGAGTGCCCAACTTCTAAAAATACCGGACAATTTCTACAATGGACGTATTCCGTTAATTTATCACATTTTTTTCTCGCATGACTCCAAACACCAATAGTATTCCAACAATTAGCGTTATATGAAGATACTTTACTTTCTTTCGCCATCACTTTCGCCATAACTACGAATTACGTTTCCGTGCCTTTTGTTCACGCCGACGAAGTGATTTTGCACTATCATCATCACCTCGCTTTTCTGCCAAGACGGCAGATAATGCCAATGCTTTGTAGTGATTAGGGGATAAATAAATTGCTTTCCTCAAGAAGGTTTCAGCTTGAGTATTTTTGCCACATAAAGCACTAATCATTCCTAAATAATAATAGGCATC